>NZ_JASDDF010000083.1:0-536 GCF_030407535.1 Pseudoalteromonas sp. APC 3224
CCTATAATTTATAGTATGAAAGTTTAATGAAAGGGCAGTTAAGCCCTTTAAAACAATAAGTTAAATATAAAATAGGTTTGTCATATTGACTAGCCTATTTTTTTTATTGAAATTTCATTCACTAGTTCAAGTAATTGATTTTGAATAAAATCAAAATGTTTTTCGGCCTCTGAATGTGATTGTTTTATATTTTTATATTGTTTCTCACTCTCCCTAGCTGACCATTTATACCTGTGCACCAGTTGAACATCGGAGGCGAGAACGATACCCCAAGGGGTTTGCATTGTTTGGTCGTGTATGCATATTCTGCAATCGGACCAAGCACCAAAATCAGGTAAGTAACCGCGATAAATAATATTCAAAAGTTTTTCTACTGGCTTTGTTGCTTTACCTGCTTTTACATAACGCCTTACTTGCCTTTCACTTACGCCCAGTTCTTTGGCACCTTTTGCATAATCGTAGCCAAATAAAGAAAGAAACTGTTTATGAAATTCTGATTTAAACATTGTGATTTTTACTCCTTTTAAAAAAATCAC
>NZ_JASDDF010000012.1:0-85162 GCF_030407535.1 Pseudoalteromonas sp. APC 3224
GATACCTGATACCTGATACCTGATACCTGATACCTGATACCTGATACCTGATACCTGATACCTGATACTAGCTGTGAATCATAATGCTTTTAACATTCACAAATTCGCGAATCCCAAAGCCACCATGCTCTCGGCCATAACCACTGTCTTTAACACCGCCAAATGGTAGGTTTGGTTGTGCCAAACCATAGCCATTAATATTAATCATGCCGGTATCAAAATACTTTTTGGCCAGTTCAATGGCTTTCTTCTCATCTTTTGAAAATATACCACCGCCTAGTCCATAGCGTGAATCATTAGCGATACGCATAGCGTCGTCGTTATCTTTGGCTTTAATTAAAGATGCGACAGGGCCAAATAGCTCGTCGTCATAAGCAGGCATGCCCGGTGTAAGGTTTTCCAGCACAGTTGGTGGATAGTAATAACCTGTTTGTTGCGGTATTTCGCCGCCTACAATTACTTTTGCACCCGCATTGACAGAGTCTTGTACTTGCTGATGAATTTTGTCGCGTAAATCTTCGCGTGCCATAGGGCCCAGTTCTGTATCTTCATCCATTGGGTTGCCCATTTTTATGGCCTTAAACTGCTGACTTAGTGCTTCTTTAAAGTCATTGTAGAGTGAATCAACCACCACAAAGCGCTTGGCTGCAACACAGGTTTGGCCGTTGTTGATAATGCGTCCTTGTAAACATGCTTTAACTGCAAGGGCTAAATCAGCGTCATCAAGTACAACAAAAGCGTCGTTACTACCCAGTTCTAGTACGGTTTTTTTAACATGCTTGGCAGCTTGCTCTGCTACTTTTTTACCTGTGCCATCGCTTCCAGTGAAGGTCACGCCGCTTATAGCCGAGTGTGAAATAAGGGCGCTGGCGGTTTTACCATCAATCAGTAAGTTGCTAAAGCAGTGTTCAGGGAAGCCTGCTTGTAGAAATAGTGTTTCAATTTTTTCAGCCATACCAAATACATTACCGGCATGTTTTAATACGGTGGTATTACCCGCCATAATGTTTGCGGCACTGTATCTAATAACTTGATAAAGTGGGAAGTTCCATGGCTGAATACCCAGCAGCACACCGGTAGGGCGATAACTTATGATTGCACGACCTCCTTGCATGTCGCGCTCCTCGTCGCTAAGCATATCGGCGCCATGTTCAGCGGTATAACGACAAATGTCAGCACAAAGCTGAACTTCTTGGAAGCCTTGCTCATAGACTTTACCCATTTCTTCGGTCATTAGTTTTGCTAAGGCTTCTTTTTGACTTTCAAATAAAGAGGCTAATTTATTTAGATGTTGTGCGCGCTCGGTAAACGAGGTTAATCGCCATGTTAAGTATGTTTCATGAGATTTTTCGATCACTTGCTCTGCTTGAGCTTGAGAAAGCAGTGTATAGCTATTAATGACTTGCTCTGTTGCGGGATTGATCGTATCAACTGTGTTACTCATTTTACCTCCTAACAAATTATGTAATAGGGTAGGTGCAAAACCAAAGCCAGTTAGTTTCTCGATATTAAAAAAATCATAACTATCTGTTAGTAATAGTTTTTACATTACTTATGACTAAAATCTAGATGTTGTTTGCTTGCTGTTTTTGCTATGGTTCTGTAAATACTGCAAGTTGTTGAAAAAGTTACAGGGAGAGTTCAAATGAAGCCATCATTGTTTAATACCGCTTTACCGATAATTCAGGCACCTATGGCGGGTGTTCAAAACGAGCAGCTTGCTCTTGCTGTAAGTGAGGCTGGAGGGTTAGGCTCTTTGCCTTGCGCTATGTTATCCCCAGCACAATTAGTTGAGCAGCTAGAAATACTTAGCCACAAAACAACGAAGCCGTTTAATCTTAACTTTTTTTGTCATAGGGTTGCTGATTACACGAACGAACAAAAGCAGCTATGGCATAATATGCTGGCACCTTATTTTGCAGAGTATGAAATTGACCCGCAAAGTTTAACTGCAGGGGCTTCCCGTCAACCTATAAATCAATCGGTTGTTGATATTATTGCCCCTTATAGGCCAGCAGTAGTTAGTTTTCATTTTGGTTTACCTAAGCAAGCTATTGTGGCGCAAATAAAAAGCTGGGGCACTAAAGTAATTTCAACGGCTACCACTTTAGATGAAGCTATTTGGCTTAGTGAAAATGGCGCTGATGGGATTATTGCTCAGGGTATAGAAGCTGGTGGCCATCGAGGGCACTTTTTATCAATGGATTTAAGCTTACAACAAACTACTGAGCAGTTAATTAAACGTTGTGTTGAGCATATATCACTGCCTATTATTGCTGCTGGTGGCATTGCTTCAGCCGATGATGTACAGCGGTTTAAAGCGTTAGGAGCGAGTGCTGTACAAGTAGGGAGCGCTTATTTACTATGTAAGGAGGCAACAACATCAGCTTTGCATCAACAGGCTATTTTAGATCAACAACAAGATGAGACCACACTGACCACATTGTTTTCTGGTAGAGCTGCTCGGGGTATTAAAAATCGAGTAATCCAAGAGCTAGGTGCTATACCAAAGGGCGTTCCTGCGTTTCCACATGCCAGCAGTGCAATAACAGCCTTAAGAACTCTAGCTGAAAAAAGTGCTAAAAGTGATTTTTCACCTTTATGGTGTGGCCAAAAATATATTCCCAGGGTGGGTGTATCAGCGGCTGATATTACACATGCTTTAATGAAAAAATGGTAATTTTTAATGTCTGATAATCCACTTTTATCGCTTGGCGACAGCTATGAAGCACTAGTAAACAAGTTTAAAGTGCAATTGGCTGGTAAGTATCCTCAGCAACTAATAGCGCCCAATACCGTATTAGTGCAACAAGGCGATCTGCAAAGTTATGGGTATTTAGTTGTGGACGGGGTTCTAGGCGCTATTCATGACGACATTGACGGCGTGCAAAAGTGTAAAGAGTTTTATTTTAAAAATGAATTTGCTTTGCTGTTTGCCAATTGGATGACCTCAACTCCTGCGTTTTATCAATTAAAAGTGATTAACGAAGCCAATGTAATTAAAGTACCACTAACACTATTTGAGCAAGCACAGTATCAACTGATTAAGCAGCAGCTTATTGCACAGCAACTTATTTTTAAAGAAGCCAAAGAAGCATTTTTATTACTCAATAGTCCCGAGCAGCGTTACTGCTATTTACTCAAACATAAACCTCATTGGTTGGCGCAGTTAAGTTTAAGCCAAGTGGCAATGTATATAGGCATTTCGGCTATTTCGTTATCACGAATTCGTAAGCGACTTAACTTAAGTTAAGTGCTGTTTTCATAAAGCACTATACACTCCCCATTTTAAGCTTTAATACCTTGGAGTGTTATGTTTTTAATTGCCCAATCGTTAGTAGCAGTCGCTACTTTACTCGACTTAGCTTCATTTCAGTTTAAATCCCGACGAATTATTTTAAGCTGTTTATTTACCTCAGTATTATTAACCTCTGCTCACTTTTTTATATTGGGCTATAACAGTGCCGGCTGCTTAATGTTTATTGCCGCGGTGCGTTATTTTTATTGTATTTACTTTAAGCATACTTGGGCTATGTTTGGGTTTATGGCTTTAAGCTGCTTGGCAGTTTATTTTACTTGGCAAGATTGGTTTAGTGTCTTTGCATTGGTGGCGACATTAATACAAACTATCGCTTCATTTCAAAATCGAGATTTGCACTTAAGGTTATGTATGGTGGTGGGAACCTCTTTTTGGATAACACATAATATTTTTGCCGGCTCGCCAGTGGCAATAATCATGGAAAGCCTATTTTTAAGTAGTAACTTATTAGGACTATACCGCTTTTATGTGGGTAAAAAATCGCTGAGCGAACCGCAAACGCAACCCTAAACACTTAGGAAAAAAACTGTGCTGCAATGGCTTTTAGCAGATAGGTTTCGCGAATAATTGATAGCCCTTGCTTGTCACTGTTTGCAAGTGTACGTTCGTTATGGGCTATCGCCTGGAAAATATCAACCCATTTAGCCTGCATGCCATTTTGTTGTTCGTAGTGTTCAAGCTGTGCTTGGCCTAGTTGCTCATCAATTTGGCAAAGGTAGCAGTATGATTGTATATGAATAATATCAAAGTCATCTTTGTACCAAGGGCGGTACTCTTCGTAAAGCCCAAACTCGCTACATACTTTTATATTTTGTGCGCCAGTTTCTTCACTTAGTTCTCTGATCAATCCCTGCTCTATGCTTTCATGTGAGTCAATCCCACCGCCAGGTAAGCTAAAGTCGTCGTAGCGCTGAGTATACATAAGTAAAATGTGTTGTTGCTTAAATGCAATAGCGCGAGCGGTTGGGCGAGAAAATTGACGACCTTGTTTAATATTGATAGAGGGGTGAATGTAGGTTTTTAATAAGCGCATAACAACTCCTGTAATAAAAATAAATTATATCAGTTGGTTATATTAATTGCTTTAATAGAGATTTAATAAGCCGCATAAAATAGCGCTATTTCAGCGCCTATACAGCTACTTATGATTAAACTAGTGGATTAAAAATAAAACAGCTGCATTTTGTACCTTAATTATGTATATCTTTCATTTACATTAAAGGATAAGTAGAATGGTGAAAAAGCACAGGGATTATTCATGTTAAATATACTTTTAGTCGATGACGACGTCGAATTCAGTGATGTTATTTGCCATATTGTTGAGTTTCTTGGCCACAACATTAATACAGCAACCAGTTTAAAAGAAGCGCATCAATGGTTTGAAAATAACACCTTTGATCATGTGCTGCTCGATTTTATGTTACCTGATGGCAGTGGTTTGCACTTGCTGGATCACTTAAAAATGATTGGTCAATCGCCTAAAGTCACCCTTATTTCAGGTCACCCTTCGGTCAAAGGCATTTTAGCTGAGATGTGTGAGCCTAATGTGTCGCATTTATTAAAGCCGCTGCAACGTGAAGATTTAGAACTGGTTTTAAATGGCCCTAAAAAAACAGTAAAAAAAGCGAAAAGTGCCGCCATTACACATCATTTTGACACGCTTATTGGCGAGTCTGCTCCCATGCAACAGCTTTATACCATGATAGAGCGCGTAGCTAAAACTAATGCTAACGTTATGCTTATGGGTGAAAGTGGCTCAGGTAAAGAGGTGGTAGCTCAAGCCATTCATAATGCTAGTAAATGCGAAGGTCCACTGGTGGCGAGTAACTGTGGGGCGCTTTCAAAAGAGCTTATTGGTAGTGAATTATTTGGCCACGAAAAAGGCGCATTTACCGGTGCTATTGCCCGTAAAGAAGGCGTGTTTGAACAAGCCGATGGCGGAACGTTATTTCTTGATGAAGTCACTGAAATGCCGATTGATATGCAGCCTAATTTATTGCGTGTACTTGAAACTAAAAAAGTAACACGGGTTGGTGGTAATCGTGAGTTACCAGTAAATTGCCGTGTTATTTCAGCGACTAACCGCTCCCTTACCGATTTAGCGCAGAATAATATTTTACGTGAAGATATTTACTTTAGACTCGCTGTTTTTCCAATTGATATACCGACACTTCGAGAGCGAAAAGAAGATATTCCATTACTCGCAAAAGCATTTTTAGGGCAGTTGAACGATGAAAATGGTACAGCGTTTGCGTGGACTAATGAACAGCTTAAAGAGCTACAAACATACGACTGGCCAGGTAACGTACGTGAACTTCGCCATGCTATTCATCGCGCTTTTATTATGAGCGACCCGCAAACTAGCACAATTACATTACCTGACAACTTAGAGTCACCTTTTTCAAGGGTTAATACTCAACCTGAGGACAAACAGGTATCAGCAGGGCAAACAATTGAAGAAGTTGAAAAAGAACTTATTCATGCCACGCTCGATAAGGTACAAGGTAATAAAACTTTAGCAGCACAAATGCTGGGTATTAGTACTAAAACCTTATATAACCGTTTAAATGCTTATGGTGGTATTGGAGAGTATAAATAACCAGCATGCAAATTTAATAACAACAAAACGAGGATTTTGATGGCATCGTCAGAAAAAACAAAACCTTTGAATGAGCTGGTACACGACGCACGTGCGCCACTAAATCGTATTTCGATGAATGCTGAACTAATTAAGTTAGTACTTGAAAACGATATGCCAAAAGATAAAGCACTCGCCGCACTGGATAAAATAATTGCTAATTGCCAAGCGTGCAGTGACAGTTTGCAGCTTATTTCAGAGTCGAAGTAACCCTAATTAATTCAGGACGATAAATGATTAAACGCAAACAGCAAGGCAAGGCAAATGTAGTATGGGCGTTATTTATATCTATAGTGCTGTGTATTATTGTTGGTAATGCTTTTTTAGCCATTAATACCATACAAGGCCTAACGCGTACTCAACAAAGTTTAGATAACACTAATATGCTAAGTACGGCGATAGAGCAATTGCACCTTTCAGTAGTGCAAGCTGAGTCGGGACAGCGAGGGTATTTATTAACCCAAACTGATGATTATTTAGTGCCTTACTACGATGCTATCGCACAAATAGAGTCTCAAACTAACCATGTAAGCGCCTTACATTCTGAAATTGATGGGCAGGCACAGCGTATTGCTGAGTTATTATTACTGGTTGAAGCTAAAATAGATGAGCTGAAAAAAACGGTTAAATTAGCATTAAATGATAAAGAAAAGCGCGCACTTTTGAGGCTAAATACACATGAAGGGCGTGATCTTTACAGAGAGATTCGGGCGTTGGTTAATGATATTCAAGAGCGTGAATTGTTGTTTAAAGTTAGTCACTTTTCGAAATTAGAACAAATTAAGAAAGAAGCTAAAATCACTTTTGGTATCACTGCAGTTACAAGTACATTATTGATTTTGGGTATGTTTTTATTGGCGAGGTTGAACTTGAAAAATGCGGCCGAGTATCGTGCCGAGCTTGAAATGCAAAATGAAACTTTAGCCAGTAAAGTGAGTGAACGTACTCAAGAGCTTACCTTGTATTCTGATGAATTGAGTCGTAGTAACCGAGAGTTAGAAGAGTTTGCTTTTGTTGCCAGTCATGACTTGCAAGAGCCGTTAAGAAAAATCCAAGCATTTAGTGATCGGCTTGAAAGCATGTTTAAAGACGAGTTGGGCGAAAAAGGCGCTGATTATATTGCCCGCATGAAAAATGCCGCACAAAGGATGTCTAATTTAATTAATGATTTATTAGAGTTCTCTCGAGTAACGACCCGAGGTAAAGATTTTACCGATACCGATTTAAACAGCATTCTGAATGATATAAAAGGTGATTTAGAAATAGCGATTAATGAGTGTAATGCACAGGTTGTTACGGTTGAGATGCCCATTATTCAGGCAGATCCGAGTCAAATGCATCAGCTGTTTTTAAACTTAATTTCCAATGCAGTGAAGTTCAGAGCGCCTAACGTTGACCCGGTTGTTAATGTTGACTTTGAACGAGTGTGTGAGTTTAGTGAAGATCATAACAGTGAAATATGTTGGCATGTTATTACCGTAAAAGATAATGGGATCGGCTTCTCTGATGAGTACGCGGATAAAATATTTGTACCATTTCAACGTTTGCATGGCCGTTCAGAATATAAAGGAACGGGTATTGGTTTATCTGTATGTCGTCGAATCGTAGAGCGACATGGCGGCTCTATTGCTGCGATAAGCTCCCTAGGTGAAGGGGCAACTTTCATCATTAAATTACCTGTGAATGCAGAGTTATTCACACTACAAGGAGAGGCATAATATGCCATTAACAAACGTAAAACCGATTACCATTTTGATGGCAGACGATGATGAAGATGATCGTTTATTAACCCAAGATGCGCTTGCTGAAAGCCGCGTTTTAAATGAATTACATTTTGTTGAAGACGGTGTTGAACTCTTGGAGTATTTAGAGCGCAAAGGCAAGTTTGTAGATAAAAGCATCTCGCCAAGACCAGGCTTAATTTTACTTGATTTAAACATGCCGAGAATGGATGGTCGTGAAGCGCTTGAAGCTATTAAGGCAAATCCAAACCTAAAAGGCATCCCTGTGGTAATTTTAACTACCTCTAAGCAAGAAGAAGACATGGTTAAGGGTTATAACCTAGGCGCTGCGTCTTACATAACTAAGCCGGTTACGTTTGACGGGTTAGTTGAGTTGATGAAAACGCTGGGTAAATACTGGGTTGAGTTTGTAGAGCTACCAAGCACGTTTAACGATTAAGCATATTATTAAAACAGGAGACGCTATGTTAGCAAAGGCAACGAAACTGCTATTGGTTGAAGACGATGAAGATGATTATATTTTAACTCGTGACTATTTAGAGCAGCTCAGTTCCCATGTGTTTGACATAGACTGGATAAGCTCTCCTGAGCAGGCGGTGGAAGTGTTGAGTAAAAATCAACATGATATTTGCTTGCTTGATTATCGCTTAGGGGCATCTGATGGCTTGAGTGTTTTAAAACAAGCGCTTAAAAATGGTTTTTGTGGGCCTATTATTATGCTTACAGGGCAATCAAACGATGCCCTCGATTCAGCTGCGCTTGATGCCGGAGCGGTTGATTACTTAGTTAAAAACGAAATGAGTGGTAGCCGGTTTGCTCGCTCTATTCGCTACGCATTAGCGCGCCGTGATGTAGAAGATGAGCGAGTGGAACGCTTAAAAGCCGAGGCTGAAAACCGTTCAAAAGATCGCTTTTTAGCACATTTAAGCCACGAATTACGAACACCGCTATCTTCTATTTTAGGTTATACAGAGTTGTTGATGCTCAGTGACTTTAACAAGCAGGCTGAAAACGAGCTCGGTGTGATTTATCGTAATGGTAAGCATTTATTAAGCTTACTGAATGACGTTTTAGATTTATCTAAAATTGCTGTCGATAAACTCGAACTGAGTTTAGGGGAGGTTAACCTTGATAGCTTAATGGCCGATGTATTTACCTTAATGCGCGTATCAGCACTCGATAAGGGCTTATCACTAAAGTTTGAATCACTGGAGCCTTTACCATTAGTTATTCGTGTAGATGCCACTCGAGTTCGACAAATTCTCATTAACCTGATCAATAACGCGATTAAATTTACTGAGCAAGGCGAGATTGTGGTTAACGCGTGGACTGAAGTAGTCAATGAGCGTGAAATGCTATTTTTTAGTATTAAAGACTCAGGCTTAGGCATTGCTCCAGAAAAACAAGGTCTCATCTTTAAGCCTTTTGAGCAAATAGCTGATGTAGAGTCGCGTTCAGTAGGTGGTGCAGGCTTAGGTTTAGCTATTTGTTCTGAACTACTTAGTCGTATGCAGGGGGATATTTCATTAGACTCTCATGTCGGTGAAGGCTCAACCTTTACCATTTCCTTATACCCTGGTGATATCAGACAGGTAGAGCGCAATTTATTAAAACTTGATTTAACCCCCAATATGCAGCAAAAAGTAGCCCCCTGCCAAGTGAACGGCAAAGTGTTGGTGGTTGATGATTTACGCGATTTACGCGTGCTAGTTGGTCACTTAATTGGTTCAGCAGGCGCTGAAGTAGATTATGCTGATAATGGTAAGCAAGCGCTTGAAAAAGTAAAAAAACAGCTAGCAGACGGGCACACTACCTACGATATTATATTTTTAGATATCCATATGCCGGTAATGGGCGGAAAAGAAGCCGCTATTGAGCTTAGAAAGCTAGGGTTTAAAGGCGCAATCATAGCCTTAACTGCTGCGACTATGAAAGGCATTCATAGCGAACTCAATGCGTTAGGGTTTGACGATATGATTGCCAAACCTGTCGATTCCAACTTGCTTTATCAATGCTTAGAGTTAAGGCTCGGGCAAAAAGAACAATCAGCTACGCTGGTTCAGCCAGCACCTAAACCAAGTAATGATAAGAAGTGCTTTTTATTAGTAGAAGATGATGCTGATGCCGCACAAATTACCCAGCTATTACTAGAAAGCTTGGATGTGGATACCGATATAGCAACAAGTGTTAAAGACTGTAAGGCAGTACTAGAGCACAATAGTAATTACGATAAAGTATTACTTGATATGCATTTGCCAGATGGTACCGGTTTAGAGCTGGCTGGGTTTATTAAACAGCATTACCCTAATATTAAGCGCGTTATTATTAGTGGTATGGAGCCCGATGCTGTGCATATCAGGCAACTAGAAATAGAGCAGGTATTGTTAAAACCAATAAATTTATCATTACTCAATCAGCTTGTTTAACACCCTATTAGCTTGATGTTAAAGGTTTAACCACAGATTGGCGTATAACTAACTCGGGCTCAAATAACGTTTGAATAGGGTGTACGCTTTTTTGATAAACATGACTAAGTACCCACTGCGCTGCCACTTTACCCATCTCATCGATAGGATAGTTTATAGTGCTCAACGGAGGGTAAACGTGACGGGTAAAAAACACGTTATCGTAGCCAATAATTGAAAGCTGCGAAGGTAGTTGTATACCATGCTCTCTGGCACTCACCATGGCACCAGTGGCCATTTCGTCATTGGCACATACCAAGGCGGTAAAGGCTGGGTTGTTTTTATACAGTGTAGCGAAGCCTTCGTAGCCACTTTCTTCTACAAAGTCACCTTCAAATAAATTATTTTCATCAAATTTAATGGCGAATTCATCAAGCGCTTGTTTATGCCCATTTAAGCGTTCTTGGGCATCTTTTTTCCATAATGGGCCGCTAATATACGCAATTTCTTTATGGCCCGATTCAATAATGTATTTAGTGGCTAAATAGCCACCTTTAGTATTATCAAGAATAATACAGCGGTCGGCGAGCTCTTCAATATAGCGGTTTAGCAAAACAAACGGGGTTTTGCCTTTACTGAGTTTTATTAAGTATTCATCACTAATAGCTTCAACATGCAAAATAAGTGCGTCGCAGTTACGGCTAATTAAAAATTCGATGCCTTGTTGCTCTCGCTCTGCGTCACTGTGGCCTGCGGTAATAATAACGTGTTTACCTTGGTTTCTTAGGGTGTTCTCTATACCGCTCATCATCGGCCCATAAAATGGACCCTTAAGCTCTGAAACTAACAAGCCCGCACTATTCGAGCAATTAGAAGCCAGTGATTGCGCAATAGAGTTAGGGCGGTAGCCCAGCTCTTCCATGGCTAAGGTGACTTTTTTTCTGGTTGCATCACTTACGTTTGCATTGTTGTTCATTACTCTTGAAACAGTGGCAAGTGACACCCCTGCAAGCTTTGACACTTCATAAATGGTGGCCATACTATTCCTTGCTACAAATTGCTTTTCTGTGTTAAATCGGCAGTGATTTTTTTAATGGTTCTATTGTCTAGGCTGTATTTACTCATTATTAATGCCACAAGTACACTACCAATCGCAGGGTAAAGTGTGAATGAGGTTAAAATACCATTTTTAGTTGCCTCGCTTAATTCCACATTGGCTTGATATTGATAATAAGCAAGTAACCAACCGGCAATCGCTCCGCCTAATGCAAGTCCCAACTTGATAAAAAATACGATGCTTGCGTAAACTAAACCCGTGAGTCGAAGGCCATTTTGCCAGACTCCGTAATCAATAGTATCAGCCATTTTTGCCCATAATAAAGGCGTTGCCATTTGAGTGAAAAAGCACCATAAAAAATACACCAAAAACGCTAGTAAAACGTGTTCATTAGGAACAAAAAAGGCAATGCAGCTCAATATGGCGGAAATATATTGCAGATAAACATAAGCCGCTTTCTTATCAAGGCGTTTACTTAAAGGTTGTGCGCAAGCGCAGCCTAAAATATTACCAATCATACCTAAGGTTACAAATTCGGTGATTAAATCTTCTTTGCCAAGAACATATTTTACATAGTAAATAGCCAACGTTGTGCGCAATACCATACTGGTTAATAATACCAGCGCTGCCATACACAAGATTTTAAACGGCTGATTTTGCCATAAAACGTGAAGTTGTGTTTTTAAAGATAATTTATGCGGTGGATTGCTCACTCGCTCTTTGGTGTAACGAAAACAAATTAAAAATAACACCACACCTAGGCAACTCATAACCAGCATGGTGAGTTGATAGCCCATTTCGTTATTACCATTGCCAAACCATTTTACTAAAGGCAAGGTGCAGCTTGTAACCAGTAAACCACCTAACATGCCAAATACAAACCGGTATGATTGAATGGAGACACGTTCGTTGGGGTTGCCACTTAATACGCCGCCAAGTGCCGAATAAGGAATATTAATTGCGGTGTAAACTAACATTAGCAGGGTGTAGGTAACGAAGGCGTAAATAATTTTGTTGGCGTCATCCATCTCAGGGGTAGTAAAAGTAATCACGCTTATAACGGCAAAAGGGATGGCAAGCCAAAGTAGGTAGGGTCGGTAGCTACCGTATTTAGTATGAGTGGCATCAGTGAGTGCGCCCATTATTGGATCAGTTACTGCATCAATAACTCTAACTACTAAAAAAAGGGTGCCCACAACTGCAGGCGAAATACCAAAAATATCAGTGTAGAAAAAAGTTAAAAACAGCATTACGGTTTGAAAAATAATATTACTGGCCGTGTCACCTAGGCCGTAAGCTATTTTTTCTTTTTTACTCAGCATAAAAGCCACTCGTTATTATTTTTGGCGCTGTTTAAGAAAATCACGATACGCAATTGCGCTTTGTTTTAAGGTACGTTGTTGAGTTTGGTAGTCAACATAGACTAGCCCAAAGCGTTTTTCATAACCATAGGCCCATTCAAAATTATCCATTAAACTCCATGCAAAGTAGCCTTGTACATTAACGCCTTGCTCAACTGCATTATGAACGGCATTAAGATGGGTATGGTAATAATTGACACGTTGTATGTCATCTACTTTACCATTTATTAATATATCAGCCATCGCTGCACCGTTCTCTGTTATATATACCTTAGGTAAAGTGTAACGATCATTTAGTGAAAGCAGTAATTCGCACAATCCCTGCGGGTATATTTCCCAGCCCATATCGGTGGTGGCAACATTCTCTAAAGAAACTTCGCTAAACCAATGATCTGGGGTATTTTTGTAATGAATACGAGTATAGTAATTAACCCCTAAAAAATCGATCTTTTGGCTAATAATTGCCATATCTCCATCACTAATATGGGGCTTTGCATCATTTGCAAGCTCATTAATCACTTCAGGGTAACAGCCCTCTAGTACTGCCCGTATATACCATTGGTTATGATAGTCATCAGCTAATTTAGCAGCGCGTTCATCAGCAGTGGTAAGCGGATAGGATGGGCTAAAGTTAAGTACTATACCGGCTTCTATCGTGGGGCAATTCTTACGTATCACTTGCATTGCGAGTCCATGGGCAAGCAGTAAGTGGTGCGCTGCTTGGCGTCCTGCTTTTTGACTTTTTATGCCTGGTGCATGTACCCCTATTTCATAGCCTAGGTAGGCACTACAAAAAGGCTCATTTAAGGTCGCATAAGAGTCAACTAAGCCCTCTAGTTGTTGAGTTACTATATGAGTGTAATGAGCAAATTGATACGCGGTATCGCGATTTAGCCAACCACCGTTGTCTTCTAAATGCTGTGGTAAATCCCAATGATATAAAGTGACATAAGTTTTAATGTTGCGCGCTTTTAAAGCTTGTAATAGCGATTTATAAAACGACATTCCTTGAATATTCAAGCTGCCATCTTGGTGTAAAACGCGTGGCCAAGAAATCGAAAGACGATAAGCGTCTACAGCTAAATCAGCAATCATTTGTACATCTTGTTGCCAATATTCTATGTGTTTACATGCTTGGTTGCCGTTACTGTTATCTGCAATGGTGTTTGGTTTGTTACAAAAAGTATCCCAAATACAGGGGAGGCGGGTATCGTAACTTCCCTCTATTTGAAAAGAGGCTGTAGCAACCCCAAAAATAAACGGCGGCTTTAAGAGGGCTGACGTGCCTGGTAAGGAGATTGTTTTAAACACAATGAGATACGTCCTTAAGCTTGCAAATAATAATGAGCTTTACAGTAGTTAGCTAAGCAATATAAATTGCATAATACAACAATGTAAGCGTTTACAATATTTTTGTAAATAAATTGATAAATTTTCTCTATATGCTATAAATGTAAGCGCTTACATTTGGTGTTGCAACTATTATCTGCATTTTAAGTTTTACTAAACGCAATAAAATAGAGGTAACAATCTGATAATTAAAAAATAATTAGAGATTATACTATGGCACATATCACACAGCCACTACCGGCAGCAGAAAACAGCCAAAAACCAGGGTCTACACACACCTTTGCGTTAACATCGCTTACGACCTTGTTTTTTATGTGGGGTTTTCTTACTTGCCTAAACGATATTTTAATTCCGTATTTAAAGGGAATGTTCTCCCTTAATTACACCCAAGCAATGTTGGTACAATTTTGTTTTTTTGGTGCCTACTTTGTTATGTCAATTCCTGCAGGGAAGCTGGTCAGTAAAATAGGTTACCAATTTGGTATTGTTGTTGGTTTGGTTGTTGCTGCGATAGGGTGTGCACTATTTTACCCCGCTGCAGAGGCACATGTTTACGAGCTATTTTTACTTGCTTTGTTTGTACTTGCTTCAGGGATCACTATTTTACAAGTCTCTGCCAACCCTTATGTAAGCGTATTAGGGCCTGCAAAAACAGCGTCTTCGCGCTTAACTATGACTCAAGCTTTTAACTCTTTAGGTACAACTGTTGCGCCATTGTTTGGTAGTTGGTTAATTTTGTCAGAAATTAGTCAAGCTACAGCAGAACAAGTTAAGTTTCCTTATTTAATGCTCAGTGCAAGTTTATTAACATTGGCGATTATTTTTGCTTTTTTAAAGTTACCTAAATTAGGTAAAGCGATTGACAGTGAAGCAGAAAACCAAGGTGACACTGAGTTTGTTGATTTAGGCAGTGTATGGAAATATCGTCACCTTATTTTAGGCGCGATTGGTATTTTTGTTTACGTAGGGGCTGAAGTGGCCATAGGTAGTTTTTTAGTTGGCTTTTTAACCCTTGATCATATTGCAGGCTTACCAGAGCAACAAGCAGCACATTACATTAGCTATTATTTTGCAGGTGCAATGATAGGGCGCTTTGCTGGCGCCGCGATTATGCAAAAATTAAACGCAGCCAAAGTATTAGCTTGTCACGGTATTTTAGCAGGCTTACTTGTGTTAATTGCTATGACGGGTCAAGGGTCACTGGCTATGTGGGCTATTTTATTAGTTGGATTATGTAACTCTATTATGTTTCCTACTATTTTTAGTTTAGCACTGCAGGGGCTTGGTAAATACACCTCGCAGGGTTCGGGTATTTTATGTTTAGCGATTGTTGGCGGTGCCATTATTCCGTTATTACAAGGTATGCTAGCTGATAACATAGGTGTGCAATTAGCTCTTATTCTGCCCATTGGTTGCTATTTATATATTACTTATTTCGCGCTGTTTGGTGCAAAAAAAACAACGTCAACTCCTCTTTGAGTTTTAGGTGAATGTTATGATTATTAAACGCACTTTTTCAATCACTGCGCTGATGCTAGCAGCAATAACCAGCAGCGGTTGTTCGCAACCCTCTAACAGTGCTAGTGATGCGACAAGCCCAAAAGAAATTTGGCCAACAATAGAAACAGGTATTAAAAGCGATGCTCAAATGGAGCAAAAAATCGCTGATATGCTAAAGAATATGACGCTAGAGCAAAAAATAGCGCAAATGATCCAACCTGAAATCCGTAATATCACGGTTGAAGATATGCGTAAGTATGGTTTTGGTTCTTACTTAAATGGCGGTGGTTCGTTTCCAAACAATAATAAGCATGCAACCCCTGAAGATTGGGTTGATTTAGCAGAAAAGATGTATCAAGCATCGATTGATGACTCCCTTGATGGCAGCACAATCCCTACAATGTGGGGCACTGATGCGGTGCATGGACACAACAATGTTATTGGCGCGACCTTATTTCCGCATAATATTGGTTTAGGTGCTGCAAACAACTCTGCACTTATTGAAAAAATAGCCGCCGCTACTGCTCGAGAAGTAATGGTTACCGGTATAGATTGGGTATTTGCACCTACTGTTGCGGTGGTTCGTGATGACCGCTGGGGCCGTACTTACGAAGGATACTCTGAGGATCCTGAAATAGTGAAAGCGTATTCCGCTTCTATCGTTAAAGGGTTGCAAGGTGCTGTTGATGGCGATTTTTTATCAGATACGCGAGTAGTTAGCACCGTTAAGCACTTTTTAGGTGATGGTGGTACTGTCAATGGCGACGATCAAGGTAATAATATCGCCTCTGAAGAAGAGTTATTTGCGCTTCATGCACAAGGTTATGTAGGTGGTTTGAGTGCAGGTGCGCAAACGGTTATGGCTTCGTTTAACAGCTGGCATGGTAATAAAATACACGGTAACAAATACTTATTAACCGATGTACTAAAAGAAAAAATGGGTTTTGATGGCTTTGTTGTTGGCGATTGGAATGGCCATGGACAAGTTAAAGGCTGTTCAAATAGTAACTGTGCTCAAGCTGCTAATGCAGGCTTAGACGTGTACATGGCGCCTGATGAGTGGAAACCGCTATTTAGCAACTTGGTTAACCAAGCTAATAGCGGTGAAATCCCACTAAGCAGAATTAACGATGCGGTAACGCGTATCCTACGCGTTAAAATGCGTGCAGGGTTATTTGATAAACCAAGCCCCGCGAAGCGTCCTCTTTCTGGAAAAACTGAAATTATTGGTAGTAGCGATCACCGTGCAGTGGCTAAACAAGCTGTACGCGAATCTTTAGTATTACTTAAAAATAAGCAGCAGTTACTGCCATTATCGCCTAAGACCAACGTATTAGTCGCAGGCATAGGGGCTGATAACATCGGCATGCAGTCGGGTGGTTGGAGCGTTACGTGGCAAGGAACAGGCAATACCAACATTGACTTCCCTGGCGGCAGCTCTATTTACGCAGGTATTAAAGATACTGTAGAGCAAGCTGGTGGCAGTGCAGCGCTGAGTGTTGAAGGGGAATATAAAGCACGCCCAGATGTAGCCATTGTGGTGTTTGGTGAGCAACCATATGCAGAGGGTAATGGTGATGTTGATAACGTTGAATATCAGCGCGGTAATAAAAGCGACTTAGCGTTACTGCGAAAGTTTAAAGATGCGGGGATCCCTGTTGTATCATTATTTATTAGCGGTCGCCCAATGTGGGTTAATGCTGAGCTAAATGCCAGTGATGCGTTTGTTGCTATTTGGCTTCCAGGCAGTGAAGGTGATGCAATTAGTGATGTATTGTTTAAAAATGCAGACGGTTCAATTAACCACGACTTTAAAGGAAAGTTATCGTTTTCATGGCCTGATAACCCAGTCGATAATGAAAACCGCAACGATGAGGGTTACAGCCCATTACTCCCTTATGGTTTTGGCTTAACCTACGGTGATAGCAATGTACTTAAAGATGACTTGGTAGAGCAAACTCAACAGACTGAACAATTGGATGACTTAGTGTTGTTTGAGCGTGCTATAAAAGCACCATGGTCGTTGGTTTTAAAAAGTGGCGAGCAGCAAAAAACGGTGGCAAGTAGCCGTGAGTCATTAGGTGCTGTGAGCATCCAAACATTTGACAAAGAAGTGCAAGAAGATGCACGCGCCATTCGTTTTAATAGTCAAGCGTTGGCTGAGGTTAATTTAGCCGCGGCATTCCCATCTGACTTACGTTCATACGTTGAAAACAATGGCCAACTGCAAATGCAAATTAAAGTAGATAAAGGGGCAACAAGCCCGCTGTGGATTGCTATGGGTTGTGGTGAGAGTTGTCAGGGTAAGTTTGATATTACTGATAACCTTGAGCAATCAGGTCAATGGCAAACATTAAACATCAACTTAAGTTGTTTTGCAGAGCAGGGTGTTGATTTAGCACAAGTGTTCTCCCCTTGGCAGTTAAGCACGCAAGGTGATTGGCATGTATCTATTGCTAAGCTGGCTATTACAGCAAATGCTGCCGAGCAAAGTAGTGTTACTTGTAAGTAGTCAATAACCTATTAACAAACATCAATAAGCAGGTACTAAATGTACCTGCTTATTGCTTTAAAACCGCGTATACAAAAACCTACCAAATTAGTCCCTTCTTACTTTTATTCCATTCTATGTGATTGATTATATTCAGCTCAATAGTTATCATAAAAACATAATAAAACTGCATTCGCTTTTGCATTAATAATTTGAGAGTATGCCAAAATATTAAAAGCGTTATGTAATTAACAGGTGAGAGAATGAATCAAATAAAGCTGGCTTCGCAGAGCATACAGCCTTCAAAAATAGTCTGTGTGGGGCGCAATTACAGTGCGCATATTGCTGAATTAAACAACGAACACCCTGAGCAAATGGTAATTTTTAATAAGCCTAATAGCGCGATCACTAATACCTTACTCTCTTCCCATAACGGTGATACGTTGCATTATGAAACTGAATTATGCTTTGTGATAAAAAATAAGCAGCTTGCAGGCGTAGGGATTGGACTTGATTTGACTAAGCGAGCTTTGCAAAGCAGTTTAAAAGAAAAGGGCTTGCCGTGGGAACGTGCTAAAGCATTCGATGGCTCAGCATTATTTAGTGATTTTATTGAGTTAACGCCAGAAATGACATCGTTTATATTTGAATTACATATTGATGGTAAAGTCATTCAGCACGGAGAAACCCAGCTAATGTTGCACCAACCTGCGCAAATTCTGGCAGAGGTAAATGAGTTTATGGGTTTAGAAGAGGGCGATATTATTATGACCGGCACGCCTGCAGGCGTAGGGATGGTGAGCGCCGGGCGAGAGTTTAAAGTTGCTCTTTATTCTGACTCTGGTCAGCAGTGTTTATTGGAGCATCATTGGTCTGTGAATCAAAGTTAAGTACATATTGATTATAGGCTTTATTAAAGTCACCAAAGTGTTCATTTAACCAGTATTGTTGATTATTTTTGTATTGCTCTGAGGTTAAAATATTGTTTTTTAGTGCGTGATTAATTTTTTTAATTGCCATAGATGCAAAATTGTTTGGGGCATTAGTCGCACAGCCAACGGCTATTGGAACTAATTTATTTTTATTTTGGGCAATCGGTAGGTTTACAATATTTGATTGATTGCCTTTGCTAAAGTGGCTAGTGATAAATGGGTAATCAAGCGAGTAATCTAAAGAGCCGTGTTTTAAGCGCTCCATTACAACACCACTTTCATTATCACTACTCCAGCTCATAGAAACATTAGAGTGGGTTAATGAGTTTTCAATAATATTGTTAATCTGCACAGAAAAACGACGCGCATCAGCTTGACCGTAGGTGAAGTTTTTATCAGCAAGTAAACCCACTAAGTTGATAGGGTTACCATGCTTAGAGGTTAATTGAGGTGCTTTTGCCGCGGTAGTTATAATGTTATGTGGGGGATAAACCGCTGTAGGTAATGAATATAAAAACTGTTTATTTGCACTGCGTTTGTAAATAGCGCATGGAAAACAAACGTTCCTGCCCTCATCTATATATTTATTAATTCGCTTTTGCGGTAAAACTAAGCGGGTATGTTTCACCCCTTTTATGCTATGCATTAGCTGTTGTGTTAAATCATCGCATAAGCCAAGTTGTTTTGTTTCTTTGCTTAAATGAAACGGAGGGGTCTTACTTTGTAACCATAAAATTTCTTCTATTGGCTTTGCTGTTTTACTATGACTGCAAGTAGCAAAAGTAACCAAAATGCCAAGACATAAAAAACGAAGTGATTGCATTACAAATAGATCCGCCTAGAAAATTTGTTGCGTATTATACCGGTAGGGGCTAAAAAATAAACATAAAGAACAGCAAACAATCAATATTATCGAATTGTACTTTTTCCTTGCTGTTCTTTTAACCTGTCAGGCTGCAGATCTTGTTCGGTGATTAAATCGCCCCTAGTATGGCATTGGGTTATTTCTAAATATGCTATCAATTGCTGATAACGCATCATCATTGAGAGTTAGCTCAAACGCATCAATGTCTTCTTTTAGCTGCGTCATAGTAGTGGCACCAATAATAGATGAGGTAACGCCATCCACTTGATTACACCACGCTAGCGCCAATTGTGCTGGTGTAATGTTGTGTTCATGTGCAAGTTCAACATACTCTTTGGTCGCCTTTTGTGATTGTGGCGTATCACGAAAAATACCGTTACGCTGCATAAATGTCCAGCGAGAGCCTTCAGGGCGCGCTCCATTGAGGTACTTACCCGTTAATAGCCCAGCAGCCAGAGGTGACCAAGGTAGATAAGCAATATCTTCATGCACACATTGCTCTATTAAATAAGGCCAATCTTTCGCATGCGCTAAACTAAACTCATTTTGAATAGACACCATTTTTGGTAAGTTGTGCTCTTTGGCTAAATTTAAAAATTGGCTAATTCCCCACGGGGTGTCGTCAGAAAGTCCACAGTGTTTAATTTTACCCGCTTTAACACACACATCTAAGCCCTCTAAAATATCAAGCATGTCAGCGGTGTGTTGTTTTGCATCGACATCAGTAAATTTAAGCATGCCAGGCCATTGCCTTGCAAAATGAGGAGTGCGGCGATTTGGCCAATGTAATTGGTATAAGTCAATATAGTCGGTTTGTAGGCGTTTTAGAGACTGATCAACTGCATCAATAACAGCTTGGCGAGTAATATCACCACCATCACGGATCCATGAAAGCCCATTACCGGCAATTTTAGTTGCAATAACAATGTCTTTTCGTTTCTGTGAATTACGTGCAACCCAATTCCCTATAATGTCCTCAGTTTTACCATAAGTATCGGGGGAGGGAGGAACTGCATACATTTCTGCCGTATCAATAAAGTTAACACCACGGTCAAGAGCATAGGCTATCTGTTGGTCGGCATCATGCTGGGTGTTTTGTACTCCCCAAGTCATACTACCTAAACAGACCCTAGAAACACTAATATCACTACTGCCTAATTGACTATATTGCATTACTAATCCTAATTATTTGTTTTCTGAGTTTGCTTTTAAAGCCGATAACAAAGGTTCTGTGATCGTGGCTTTTTGCCCTGTTTTAAAGTCAAACATCACCACTTTTGACATGCCAGTGGTGGTTATCGCATTTTGCGCATGGCTAAATACACTGTAATTCATTACAAAGCGGTCAGATTTAATATCACTGATAGTAATACCTACGCTTAATGTGTCAGGAAACGTTACAGGGCGTTTGTAGCGAATATTATTTTCACTGATCACAGGGCCAGTGGCTTTAGCATTGATAGTATCAAATAAATTTAATTTATTTAAAAAGTCGATTCTGGCTATTTCAAAATAACGAAGATAAACACAGTTATTAACATGCTGTAGGGCATCCATATCGCCCCACGCTACAGTAATGTCGGTATGAATAGGGTGTTGTTGTTTAAACGTTTCCATGTATTTATAGCTCTTGGTTTTAAAGTATTTAGATTAGCAACATGGTCGGATGAGCTCAAGGGAATTATAGTTGGCAAAAATTCTAGGGCTAAAATTGTACCTCCTTGAATTCATGACTATAGTAACTATTAACACACAAGGAGATAACGATGCAGAATATGATTAATTGGTTATTGGCATGCACTGTTTTTATAGCTTCGTTCACTTGTTACGCTATGGGTAATGAGGCAGGAGCGATTATTTTGATTTTACTAGGCTTTTCTTTAGAAGTACTATTTTGGATGTATTGTTTTAATAAGCCTAAGAAAAATAGTCGCTCTTTTTAAATAACAACAAGCTTGCTAATTAGCAGCGATTCCACAATAATGGCTGTATAAATAAACAGTTGTTATTGTGTGATGAAAAAGTTTATTCATATAGATATGGACTGCTTTTATGCAGCCGTTGAAATGCGCGACAACCCCAAGCTTGCAAGTGTACCGCTGGCAATTGGCGGTAACAGTCGCCGTGGAGTGCTCTCTACCGCTAATTATATTGCCAGAGAATATGGTGTGCGCTCTGCTATGTCTAACTATCATGCCAAACAGCTTTGCCCCGATTTAGTTATTGTGCCGGGGAGAATGGCTGTTTATAAACAAGTATCAACTCAAATCCGCGCTATATTTAACCGCTATACTGATCTTGTAGAGCCTCTTTCACTTGATGAAGCGTACCTAGATGTTACCGACAGTACTGCATTTAAAGGCAGTGCAACGTTAATTGCTGAGCAGATCCGCACCGATATTTTTAATACCACAGGGCTGACCGCTTCTGCGGGGATTGCGCCAATTAAATTTATAGCCAAAATTGCTAGCGATGAAAATAAACCCAATGGCCAATTTGTAGTATTGCCTGAGCAAGTTGACTCGTTTTTAGCCCAATTACCACTAGGTAAAATTCCAGGAGTGGGTAAGGTAACCTTGGAGAAGCTTAATTTAAAAGGGTTGTACACGGGCCAAGATGTTCGCGAAAAAGGGGCTAATTGGATGCAGCAACATGTGGGGAATTTTGGCGTGTCGTTATATCAAAAATGTATGGGGGAGCATATAGGGCGGGTTTCAACTGAGCGGATTCGTAAGTCATTGAGCGTGGAGCATACTTATGAATACAACAAAAATAGTCTTGATGAGTGCTTGGAGCAATTACCGCAACTGTTAGGTGAGCTCGAGGTTAGATTAAACAAACAGCAGCTACAAAATAAAATTAACAAGTTAAGTGTTAAAGTTAAATTTGCTAATTTTGTTGTGACCTCAGCAGATCAAGCGAATCATCAATTAAACACGGCTATTTTTAAAGAGTTACTCGCCAAAGCCTATCAACGCGGATTACAACAACCTGTGCGTTTATTAGGAATTGGTGTTGGTATTAAAAACCAACCAGAGCATAATTTACAGCTGAGTATTTTAGACGTGTAAAAGGTGTAACTCTAGGTTGCCAGTAAGTATGCAGATTACCGCAGTTTACTGGTTATAAATTGCTAAATAAATAATAATAGGGGCTACGTTTTCTAACAGGATCCTTTTTTATGGCATATCCAAAAGCAGTGCTGGCTCAGCCAGTTAGTGCAAGCCTAGATTGTGCATCACACGATGCACTAATTATTATCAGCGATGACTTTTCTCACATACCAAATACGCCTCTGCGCGATGCAATTTTAAATCAAGCTCAAGTAGACTCTCGCATAGGTAATCAAGTTACCTTGCTAGTAATTGCCGGTAAACGTGTTGTATTAGCCCCAACAGGCCCTTTAAATAGAGATTATGATGATGTACGTCGCTATTTTGATGCGGCTAAATTAGCCATTAACGAGGCTAAAGCGTCAGGCAGTGTTAACCCCGCTATTTACTTACCTGCTTTAAATACCGACAGCCGTTACCAACACGCGCTGGAAGTGGCCTATTTAGGCGCATGCCAAGCATTATGGCAGCCTCTTGAAGCACGTGAATTTCATGGTCATGGTATTGAGCCAATTACTCAAATCGGTTTAATTGATGCCAATGAGCAAACGATTAAAGCAGTCAATGCATTAGCAGCTGGACAATATGCTGCACGTGATTTATGTGGTACCGAGCCTGAACGTATGGCACCACCACGCTTTGCTGATTACTGTAGCGAACTATTTAATAATAGCGCAGTGAGCGTTGATGTGATTGATGACTTGGCTGCCATTGATAAACACTATCCGATGCTAAGTACTGTTGCTCGTGCATCTTATGCAGTAGAGCGTCATCATCCACGCGTTGTTAAACTTGAATATGTACCAGAGGGTGAAGTAACACGCACACTGATGTTTGTTGGTAAAGGCTTAGTTTATGACACAGGCGGTGCAGATTTAAAAGTAGGCGGCTACATGGCAGGTATGAGCCGAGATAAAGGCGGTGCGGCTTCTGTGGCTGGATTTATGAAAGCAGTTGCTGATTACCAACCTAAAGGCGTTAAAGTGATTGCCTTTTTAGCAGTGGTACGTAACTCAATTGGTTCAGATTGTTTTGTTCCTGATGAAATTATTACTAGCCGTGAAGGTGTGCGAGTGCGCATTGGTAATACTGATGCCGAAGGGCGTCTAGCGATGGGTGATTTACTTAGTGAAATGAAAGATTTGGCTGTAAACGAAATAAACCCAACGCTGTTTACTGTGGCTACTTTAACAGGGCATGCTGCACGTGCGATGGGACCATATGGTGCTTATGTAGAAAATGGGCCAGCACGTAGTGCTAATATTTCACGTCAATTAGCTGATTGTGGTGATTTATGGGCTGACGGTGCAGAAGTATCCCGTTCACGTCGTGAAGATTATGACTTTATAAAGCCACGTACTTTAGCCGATGACGTACTCTCTAGTAATAATGCAGCTTCTGCTGTTACAGCGCGCGGCCATCAATTTCCTATGGCATTTTTAGCTGTGGTAGGCGGATTAGATAAACATGGCAGTGAATCAGCACTACCACTTCCTTATGTGCATATGGATATTGCCGGTAGTGGCGTTGAAGGCGGCGATTGGCAACATGGTAAACCAACTGCGGCGTCAGTAAGCAGTTTATTTGCCCGCTACTGTTTATAATTCTCTATATAAACATGTCTAAAAAGCCCTGAAAATCAGGGCTTTTTTAATTGAGTTAACTCAGCTTAAAGCGCGATACCACGCTAGATAATTCAACACTGCTTTGTTTGAGTTTGTCGCTGGCAAGGGTTAAATCCTTAGTATTACCTAATGATTGCTCCGTTGATTGCGAAAGATCGTTAATTCTTAAGTTTACTTCATCTGCGGCCGATGTTTGCTGCTCTGTTGCTCTTGCAATTTGGCCGTTCATATCGGTGATCACCGATACTAACCTGTCTATTTCATCCAGTGATGTATTTGCTGAAGAGGCTTGTTCAACCGTAGAAATAGAAATTTCTTGGCTAGATTTTACCGCCTCAACTGCGGCTTTAGCGCCTTCTTGCAGTTTAGCTATCATGGCTTGAATTTCATCAGTGCTTTTACCCGTTCGACTTGCTAAGGTTCTTACTTCATCGGCTACGACGGCAAAGCCTCTACCATGTTCACCTGCCCGTGCAGCCTCAATGGCTGCATTGAGTGCCAACAGGTTAGTTTGCTCTGCAATACTTCTTATTACATCAAGCACCGAACCAATATTATTACTCTCTTGAGCAAGATCAGCGGTTACTTTGCTTACGGTTTCTATATTACTCGAGAGGGTTTCAATGGCGGTAATCGTTTTAGATACTACATTTTTGCCCGTTGATGCATTACTGGCAGTATCATTTGCGGCTTGTTCAGCGGCTTCGGCATTACGGCTAACATCATGAATTTGATGAGTCATTTCCTCCATTGCAGCGGCTACTTGGGTGCTACTGTCGTTTTGAAGCTCAATAAACGACTGGCTGGTTTTGCTAGAATCATCGACTGCATGGGCATGCTCGTTGACATCGTTTGCGCTTTTGGCAACCAGCACCAAAGACTCTCTAATTTTGGATACAAATAAGTTAAATGACCTCGAAAGTTGAGATATTTCATCATTACCATTTTCGTTGAGAGTACGAGTTAAATCCCCCTCACCTTGAGAGATATCTTTCATCATCTGCGCTGCTAAACGAGTGGGCGTTAAAATGCTTCGGCCAATAAAGTAGCTAAATAACACCACCACAATAATCATAATAACAACGTTAATAATGATGATAGTGCGCTGCTGCGAAAAGGCACTGTCTATGGTATCAAGATAAACTCCCGAGCCGATTATCCATTGCCACTGATCAAAACCTTTAACAAACGCAATTTTATCTACGGGGTTGTCATTACCGGGCTTTGGCCATTTATAAGGCACATAACCTTCGCCGGATTGTTTTACAACGCTAACCATCTCAACAAATAACGGGGTGCCATCAGGGTCTTTATTATTAGTTAAATCTTTTCCCTCAAGAGCTGGTTTTATTGGGTGCATTACCATGGCTGGCTGGTAATTATTGATCCAAAAATAGTTAGTGTCATCATAGCGCAATGAGCGGATTGAGGCGATTGCTTGAGATTGTGCCTGTTGGCGAGTGAGTGTTTGGTTTTGTTCAAGGGCTGCATAGTGCTTAATAGTGCTATATGCAGTTTCTACCACATTTTTAGTTTTAAGGTATTGCTCGTTTTTGAGCGCTTGGTATTGGTTACTCAAGCTCGAAATACTCAATACAATTAAACCAAATATTACAATCCCTACTAAAATGGCTAGACGTTGAAATATAGTAAAACGACGGAGATTTAGCATAAACATGTTCCTGTATAAGAGCATTACTTCTCTTTAATAAGCATAGTTAAAATATAGGCTAATAGAGCTTTATTTTCATAATATTGAATTTTTATATTTAGTTGTTAGCGGTTAATTTAAATACAATACAAGTTGCGCGCTCAGGCTTAGATTTTTAGTTACCCTATGCTTAAATGGATTTAATTATTGTTTGTTGACGTTTCAATATATCTTATTTGCATAAAAAAAGGCTGATACTTGTATCAGCCTTTAGTCGAATAACTTAGTTAGTTTGTATTAAAATTACGGTTAAAGAAGTTAGTAATAGTTTGATGTAAATGAGTTTGAACTTGTTTACCGCGAAGACTATGTTTTGAGCCTGGGTAAGTCATCATTTCAAACTGTTGATTGTTATCTTGCAGCTGTTTAAACAATTTTGTTGCATGGGTAAACAACACGTTGTCATCGGCCATACCATGGTAAATCATTAATGGGCCTTTAAGGCCTTCAGCATATGGGAAAACAGCACTGTCGGTATAACCTTGCGCATTTGTATCAGGGTGACCCAAGTAACGCTCGGTGTAGTGAGTATCGTATAAGGCCCAGTCAGTTACAGGAGCGCCAGAAACACCGGCACTAAAGTAATCGCCTGCTTTAAACATGGTCATTAGCGCCATATAACCACCGTAGCTGTGACCATAAATACCAATGCGTGCAGGGTCTACGTAATCAAGTGTACGTAAAAACTCAACGCCTTTAATCTGATCAGCTACTTCAACAACACCTAAATTTTTATATATTGCATCTTCAAACTTTTTACCACGATTATAAGAGCCGCGGTTATCTAGTTGAAAAATAACATAACCTTGTTGCGCCATATATTGAAAATATAAGTTTTTACTACGCCAACTATTAGTTACTCGCTGAGCATGAGGGCCGCCATACACGTTAACAATAACTGGGTGCTTTTTACCCTTAGCCATGTTTGTAGGTTTAAATAAACGGTAATGCATAACTTGGCCATCTTCAGCGGTAATAGTACCGTACTCAGGCTTTGCTAAATCGGTTAAAAAGGGAGTTAGTGGGTGAGAGTCGTCTAGTTTATTCTCTTCAAGCCACGTAATAAACTCTCCATTGATTTTGCGCAGCGCTGCTGAATTTGGCTTATTCACCGATGAACTAGTGTCAATGAAGGTTTTGTTATCTTTTGCCAGTACAACATTGTGGTATTGGCCTTTTTCAGTAATGCGCTTAATTGCCCCTTTTTTAAATAAAGGCGCACTGTATAAGTGACTTTCAAGCGCAGTATCTTTACGCGCTGCAAAGTAAACTATACCATTTTTTTCATCTACGCCTTTTAAGCTATCAACAACCCAGTCACCAGTAGTTATTTGACGAATAAGTTGGCCATTATTAGCATACAAATAAAGGTGCTTAAATCCATCTCGCTCCGAGGCCCACACAAAATGTTTTTTATCTTTTAAAAACTCAAGATCAAAATGTAGGTTTATCCAAGTATCGCTTTTTTCAGTTAATGCGACGGTTTGCTGTTTTGTTTTACTGTTGTAAAAGCGTAATTCTAAATTGTGCTGAGAACGATTTTGCCACTGGTAAGACAGGGTGTTGCTATCGTTTAACCATTTAGCACGAGCGATATAAATATCTTTATCTTCACCTAAGTCAATCCAGTCAACCATTTGGTCATTAAGCTTTACAACGCCAAGTTGAATGTCAACATTGTTAGTGCCAGTAAATGGATAGCGCTGATTAAATAGCTTTACTTCATCAGCATAAATTTCGTTACGAATCGCTTCTTGAACAGGGCTTTCATCAACGCGAGTAAAGGCGATTTTAGATTCATCATTTGCCCACCAATAACCGGTCATGCGGCTCATTTCTTCTTGCGCCACAAATTCGGCCATGCCGTTTTTAATAACGCCACCGCCATCTTTACTTAACTGAATTTCTTTACCTGAAGCCAGTTCTAATGCGAAGAGGTTTTGCTCACGAACAAACGACACAAAATTACCTTTTGGAGAAAAGCGCGCATCGGTTTCAAATGCTTCAGTGTTAGTCAGCTTTTTACTATTTTTTGTTTTTAAGTCGAAGTAATAAAGGTCGCCATTAAGAGGAAATAATAACGCTTTACCATCTTTTGACCATTTGTATTCAAGAATACCTTTACCAAAAATACGCTGGCGTTCACGGCGTGCTTTTTCTTCATCTGACAGGTTTTCTGGGCCTGAAAATAATTGCGCTGAATCAACGAGCAATCGGTTGGTGTTATCTTTTAAATTATATTCCCATAAATCATAGCGGTTATAGTCATCTGCTTTACCTTGTAAGTAGGTAACACGGCTACCATCGGGAGAAAACTTAAGTTGTACCGGAGATTTGCCAGCTAAGCTTGGATCATCAAATATACGCTCAAGCGTTAACGGCTTTGCTTGAACGCTTAATGCGCCCGCCATCAGGGGGATTGCCAGTGAGAGGTGTTTTAGTTTTTTTAACACAGGATTGCCTTTACTTACATAAAATTATCCCCGATGGTAAAGCACAAGCGTGTGCAACTGCAACTAAATGCTATAAAGTGTGAAGTAAAATAACCTAAGGATTTAACATGCGCGAAACATCATTTACCTTAGCCCCAGAGCTGACAAGAGATTGTATTGAACTGGCCGATTGGCCTCTTTGTAAGGTATTACTACTAAATGACAGCCAATACCCATGGTTTATATTAGTTCCTAGAATAGCGGGTTTAAAAGAGATAATAGATTTAACCGAGCAGCAACAAATTACTTATTTACAAGAGTCGGCTAAGCTCAGCCATTTATTAATTGAGGTGTTTAATCCTGATAAGTTAAATGTGGCCGCGCTTGGCAATATGGTTCCGCAATTACATATTCATCATATAGCGCGTTTTAAAACAGATATTGCATGGCCTGCGCCGGTATGGGGCAAGTTTCCAAGTGTCCCTTATACTAATGAGCAGATAGAGCAATTAAAAACGCATTTTTAAAATCAGAATGGGTTACTTTGAGGAGATAGTATGAAATTAATAAAACAACTCTGCACTAGTGTATTTATAGCAGCCATTGCTGTTTCAACAGTAATAGCGAGCGAGCAGCCGGTAGCTACGGATGTAGTAAATAACGTTAGCATTAAAAACTTTGCAGCACATAACAACCTGATTTTTTCAGCAGCGCAACCGACTAAAGAGCAGTTTAAGCAATTATCGCAAGCCAAGGTAAAGCATGTTATTAATTTACGTGCAGCAGATGAGCAAGACTGGGATGAAGGCGCGTTAGTCAACTCTTTAGGAATGAGCTACCACGTAATCGAGATTGCGGGTGCAAAAGACGTAAACACTGATAATGCAAAGCAGTTAGCCAATCTTTTAGAGCAACTTAAAGGTGAGTCGGTGGTTGTTCATTGTGCAAGTAGCAACCGTGTTGGCGCGTTAATGGCTATTTCAGCCCATCAGCAAGGTACAGATATAGAGTATGCGATTGAAATCGGTAAGCAGTGGGGAATGGCAAGCCTTGAACCGGTTGTACGCAAAGTGATGAATGACAAATAAGCATACTGATAAGTAATAAAAAAGCGTTACAATGTAACGCTTTTTTATTTAATTAGCTTTTGTTAATTAAGGCCAAGCACATCTTTGCCTTGTTTGAAGGTCACATCTACAGGGATGTTCGCTTTGCTTAACTTTTCTAAATCTTTAGCAAGTTCCGCTTTAATATCGCCATGAGTGGCAATAAGTTGATCTACTTTTTCGTAATCACCGTCACCTTGTAGAGTTAAAATAAGGCGCGATAACTTTGCCATAGCATCCCCCATTTTATCCATGTTGATGCTATAAAGCCCGTCTTCATTTTTAGAAAAAGCACCTTCTTGAGCAAAAAAGTTAAAGCGGATCATGTTTGCTTTACCATGTGCACTTGAGGCACCGAAGCGCACTGAGCGGAAAATACCCGCCATAAAGGTGGTGTAGTAATCTTCTAACGTCCCTTCAGTGATCTCACCTTTTTTAAGTAACTGTTCAACCATGTATAAACCAAGAATATCGGCTTTACCTTCTTCTAAAGCACTAGCATGTTCTTGAAGTGATTGGCGAACGGTACCTTTACCCGTTAAGGTGTTTTTAATCCCTAAACCGTGAGCCACTTCATGGAACATGGTATTGGCAAAAAATGCATCAAAGGTAATGTGTTTGCGTTGCTCTGGCACAATTAACTGCTCTGAGATAGGCACTAAAATTTTATCAAACTTCGCACGCATTGCGTTTTTAAGCTGTAAACGACGTGTGCCTTTTTCTAATTGCACTTGCTCATCATTGGGCAAGTTAATTGCAATGGTTTTACTGCCAGCATTTGAGTGCCCAGCATAATAAACAACATCATAGGCATTTAAGTCGGCATCTGAGCCCGGTACTTCTTGCTTGTATTTGCTATCGACAGGTAAGCCTTTTTGCAACTCAGGTAAAAACGCTGCAAATTTCGCTAGTCGCTCGCTCCACTTTAAATCTTTAATAAGAACATACGATTCATAAGCTGCGCGGTAACCAAATAATTGGTCTTCGTAGTTTTCAATTGGGCCAATAACGACATCAATTGGATTATTTTTCATATCCATCCAAGCGAAGTCAGAGGCTTGGAAGTCATCGCTTTGTATTGCGTCAGCTCGTAAGTTTAAGTAGTTGGCGAATTCTTGATCGTCGGCTAGTTTGCTGGCTTCTCTAAGTAACTCTGCAGCTTGAGCAAGCTCTACTGCATACTCTTCTGAATAAGGTGTGCTGTATAAATTACCAAGCTCATCGCGTTTAATCAGTGAGTAAAGACCTGTTTTATCTTTTACATCAGCGTTAGTAAGCTCTTCTTTGGTGATGTCGGCTGGGTAAAAGCCTGCACCAAGCGGTTTTTCTTTATAGCCTGATAAGAATACTTCATCGCCGTTTAAGCGATCCCATGGGCCATAGTTAATATCAGCAAACTGACGTACTTTTTCATCATCTAGTTGTGCTAAAAAGTCTTTTTTATCTTTACCAAATGCTTGCTTCCAGAATAAATCATCCATAATTTTTGAAGCATCAATAAGTTTAGCTACCATAGCTTTTTGATTGTCAGACAAGTGTGATAAGTCACTTTGTAAACTAAAGTCTGTGTATATGTCTAAGCGTTGACGGTCAATATTAACAAGCGCTGGCCCTGAAGGCGTTTGAGAAGCCGTTGGCGCTGAGCTTTGCGGCGTATTACTTGAAGATGGTGCTTGCTCAGAGCAGGCACTAAGAAAAACAGCGCCAGAGAGCAGTATTGCTTGGCTAATTTTATTTAAGATCATTATATTGCCTTTAAAAAGTCTATTTTATAACTTGTATACTGTAAGTTAAGGTACTGAAAGCGTGTTAATGTGCCTTAGCATGTTTGCATTAAAGCAAAACACACTAGCAAATAGCAAGTATTAGGCGTTAGTGCGCATAAATCAGTGGGGCACTAGTAAATAATCAATAATTATCTACAATTTTTTCTACTTTGGGTATATGTTTAGTACTGCTAAGCTTTGAAATAATTAATAATATAAGACTTGCTGTAAAGTGTAGGTCATTAAGCAAAGGGATATTTTATGTCTACAGAAAATGCCTTACTCACAATTTTGGTTGACAGAATTAACAACGACACACTGGTGTTACCTACGTTACCAGAGGTAGCTATTAAGGTTCGTCAAGCCGCTGACAATCCAGATGTAAATTTGATGCAAATGTCAGATGCAATAGCACATGACCCTGCACTGTCTGCGCGAATGATTAAAGTAGCAAATAGTGCCATTATGGGTCGTGCTGTAAAGGTGTCTAACTTACATCAAGCAGTGACACGTATTGGCTTAAGGCAAATAAAAAATATAGCTACAGCCATGGCAATGGAGCAGCTGTTTGTATCTAATAATGAGCTAATAAAGGGATACATGGGCAAGGCGTGGCAAAAAACGCTGCATGTGGCCTCGCATTCTATTTCATTGATGGAGTTTTACTTAAAAAGAAATACTCACACTTCGCTTAACCGTGATGCCATTACACTAGCTTCATTGGTTTATAATATTGGGGTGTTACCGATTTTAACTGAGGCTGAGCGACACCCAGAAGTGTTTGCCAATCCGAGTTTTTTAGCGCATGCAATTCAACGTTTAAGCGGTAAAATTGGTGGCTCAATAATGAAAGCATGGGAATTCCCTGATGTGTTTGTAGAGGTTGCACAGCACTGGGCTGATGTTAACTATCGCTCTACTGAAGTGAGTTATATCGACTTTATTCGCATTGGCGCAATCCTTGAGGGAACCCTACAAGTATCAGATAAATCTGCGGCGCTACAAACCTATATTGATAAAGGCATTTTTCCTTCATTAGAAATGTTAGAGAGTGAGGAATACTTGCACATGGTTGAAGATGTAAAAGAAATGTTTAGCTAAATTTTTGAACAATAAAAAGCACGATTAGTATCGTGCTTTTTATTTGTAATACTATTTAATAAAGCTTTTACGCTAAATCGTCTGCATCACCTAAGCCTTGAGTAAGCTCTTCAAGAAGCTGTTTAATTTCCTCAGATGCAAGAATAAAGTCAGCGTCTAGTTTAACCGCCATATCTTCTTTAGGAATATCGGCATTTTCTTCTTTAAGTGTTTCGCTATAGCTTAAACGTTTAATTGAACCATCGTTTTGTAGCATAAACTTAACGCGTTCTTGCCAATCCAAGGCAAGCTTAGTGACGCGTTTACCACTTTCAAGGTGCGATTTTACTTCGTCACACGCTAAGTCATGGCCTTTAAGCTTAACTTGGGCTCCACTGTCATCCGCTTCTTCAAGCTCAGCATCAGAGCCTATAGCGAAGCCCTCTGGAGTACTAAAGTTAGTAAGCCAGTCAGTTAAAAACACATCTAAATCATAGTTAGCAAACGCAGGAACAACGGGTAGCGTACCTAATGATTTACGTAGTAACGCCAGAAGCTCTTCAGCTTTATTAAAGCTTGCGCTATTAACTACAACCCAACCATTTTCCTGGTCTATGAACGCAAACTGTAGGCTCGACTTTTTAAATGCTTGTGGCAGTAGCGTGTGCAAGATGTTTTCTTTTAATTCATCTTTTTCTTTTTTCTTTACTGGTCGATTTTCTTCAGCTTCAATCTGATCAACCTTCTCTGCAACAAGCTCATTTATTACAGATGCCGGTAACACTTTCTCTTCACGCTTGGCACACACTAAAATACTTTTTTGTGAAAAGTGAGACAAAGTTTCACCATGTTTACCAAATGCTTTTGTCCAGCCAAATGTCGCCAACTCTTGGCCAGTACATGGACGAAATAGATCTTGTTCTAACGCCTTGTCAAAGTCTTCTTGAGTGTACGAAACGTCTTGTTTAAAGCGATAGCATATAAGGTTACTAAACCACATAGGGAAATGATCCATTTAAAAAATTTGTGCAATCATAGCAATAAAAGCCGCTTCTAGAAACGGCTAATCGAGTTTAAAAAGTGGCAGGGGGGATGACATATTTTTAGGGAACGAAATTCGGTAATGTAACCCTTGGTCGGGTTCACTGCTGACTTCAATTTTGCCATTGAGTGTTTGTTTTACGAGGTTAAAAATAATGTGAGCACCTAAGCCGCTGCCACCTTCATCACGCTTTGTGGTGAAGAATGGGTCAAATAAACGCTTAAGTTGTGCCGGTTTCAACCCGATACCATTATCTTGGTAATTAATGACTAAGTCGTTTTCATCGGTATTTACATCTATGGTAATTTGGCCACTGTTTATATTTTCAAAGCCATGCAGTAATGAATTCATAATTAAGTTAGTAAATATTTGGCTGATCACCCCCGCAGGTAAATTAATAATTAAATCATCAGGGCAATGCAGGCGAATGCTATGGGATGTTTTTTTAATTTGCGGATGTAAAGAACGTATAACCTCATTAATGTAATCCTTAAAGTTAATGGTTCTTAGCGCCTCACTGGCTTGATCAACTGCGATTTGTTTAAAGCTCGTGATTAAGTCAGATGCGCGCTCTAAATTGTGAGAGAGTAGCTGAGCACTTTGTGCAGCATCATTAATAAAGCTCTCCAGTGCTGAAGAGGATAGCGATTTGTTTTTAAACGCAGTTTCTATTTCAGTTAACCGCTCATGTAAAAATGAAGTCGCAGTTACGCCGATACCAATAGGGGTATTAATTTCATGAGTAATACCCGCCACTAAACCGCCTAATACCGCCATTTTTTCTGAGCCAACAAGTTGCTCTTGCGCAAAGCTTAGTTCATCGAGTGAGTTTTGTAGTTGGGTTTGTTTACTTAGCAGCTCTTGCTCAGTTTGCTTTCGTAGGTCAACTTCTTCAGTTAATACTGCTTTTTGGCGTTCGAGTTCATATTTTTGTTGCTGTAGGTCGATCATTGCTTGGCTAAGGTTTGATGTTTTACGCGCTACATCTTGTTCAAGCTGCAAATTTTGTTGATCTAGTTTTTGATTACTTTCGATTAGGTCATTCTGGGTTTGCTTTAACTCTTTTTTATACTCAACAACTTTAGAGATCAAATTGTTAAAAGAGCGCTCCATTACTTTTAGTTCGTTATTTTCGTCAGTGACAATTTTAACGCGCTGGCCATCGAGCTCTTCTAATTCAAGGTATTCAATTTGTTCAGTAAGTTGTGTGAGTGGCTCCGTTAGCAGCTTTCTAAATGCGATTAAAAACAAGATGATTAAAAAGGTGGTTTTAATCATGGCGTTGCCAATTAAAAAGTAAATAGAGAGCATGATGCGACTAAAGATCACGTCGCGGCTAGAAAATAAAGTCACATCACCTACTTGGGTGGCGCGACCTGAAAATTCAAAAATAAGCGGAAATGTATAACCAAATAAACCTGCTTTGGCGTCTTCTACAATCACGTCTTCTTGGACAAGTTGCTGACTATATAGGTTGTGAATGTTTAGCGCGCGGCCTAATTGAGAAATAATAGCGCCGTTATCATCACGAATAATAACCCCTTCAACCATAGGTATATCAAGTAATCCTTCTGCGGTTGTTGTGGTTTGTTTTATATTTAACTCCCAAATTGCTCGGGTTAGACTTCTACCAAATGTTTTTTGCAGTGTGCCGAGCTCATCGCGTATGTAATCTTTGGTATTAACATACTCTGCGAAGATTTGTCCGCAGGTCACTACAAAAGTCAGTATAAAATAAACCGATAAAACTCGTGTGAGTAACTTTGTTGAAAGACTTTTTTGCGGCATGAGGGACTTGTATTTCCTTTAATTATTCAACTATTAGTGTACGCTTATAAACATTAGTTAATAAATCATTAAAAATAAACATATATTTTATTATATTGTTATTTTGCGATCTTAAATAAGGATTACCTCATGAACTTAACAATAAAGCATAGTGTGTTTCGCTAGTTTGTTTTCAAATTAGGTAGAGTTATTTTGCTAATTTTTATTGTGCATTAATGCACTTTATTGATAACGTTAGTAAAAGATACAGTAAATAACCTGCTCGCTACTTATGTTGGTTATATTTTTGACTTTTTGCTGCCTGAGTAAGCAAATTAATTTTAGCGTGGGTTTAGGTGTTTTATATGAGTTTAATTAAATTGTCATTATGATGCGTTTTTCTATTTTAGTCTGTGATGACTCAACTGTTGCTCGTAAACAAGTGATCCGCTGTTTAAATGAGTGTATTGATGCTGATATTCAACAGGCAACCAATGGTAAAGAAGCCTTGGCGTTATTACACCATAAGCATTTTGATCTCTTATGCCTCGATTTAACCATGCCTGAAGTGGATGGGATTGCAGTGCTTGAGCAGGTCAAAGCAAATAAAATAGAAACTTATGTATTGGTAATTTCTGCAGATATTCAACAAAAAATGCGAGATCGCGTAGCGCAACTCGGCGCAATCGATTTTATTCACAAACCGATTAATAAAGCACAACTTAACGACGTTTTGCATAAGTTTGGCATTTATTAATAAAATTCATGATGAAAAAGACTGTTTTATCTTCTAATTTAGGGTTGACAGAATAGCCTTTATTAAGGCAGTCTTAAGCTATGAAAACATTTAGTCTTGTAACGACCATTATTATTACAACCACCATTCTTACTGGATAGTGGCATAGGTCGTTGCAACAAATTTAAAGGCCTGTGTTCACTTAGAACACAGGCCTTTTTTCGTTTTATGGAATGAGGAAACATAAAAATGCGCGTTTTAAAATTTGGTGGCTCATCGCTCGCTGACTTTGCCTGTTTAGAGCAAGTAGCTGCTCTGGCTAAGGCACAATTAAAAGATGAAATGTTACTGGTGCTTTCAGCGCCTGGCGGTATGACAGATTCGCTTGTTGCACTGGCTAGTGCCGCAGAGCAGGGGCTGAATTTCAACCCGTTGTGGGATGCACTTGTTACCCGCTGCAATGCTTTAAAAGCAGCTGTAGAGGAAAAACAAGGAACAGTTCAAAACTGGCCAGACTTTAACGAATTGAAAAATAAGCTTGATGGGGTTGCACTAATTAAGTGTTGCCCAGATAAAATCAGGGCTTTTATTATTAGCTTTGGTGAACGTGTTAGCGTATCGCTAATGCAAAGCCTACTAGCCGATCATAACGCGCATTATTTACAAGCAACAGACTGTATTGTTTCAACGGGTGGACACATAGACGCTGAAGCTGATTTAGTCGCCAGTAAAGCCCGTTTTCAAGCGGTACTAAAAGAGTCGCCAGCAACGGTTTACATTATGCCTGGCTTTACAGCAAGTAATGATAAAGGTGAGCTCACAACACTTGGTCGAAATGGCTCTGATTATTCAGCGGCGATTGCTGCAGCGTGTTTAGAGGCGCAAGTGTGCCAAATATGGACTGACGTTGATGGTGTATACAGCGCCGATCCGCGTTATATCAAAAAAGCCACTAAGGTTGATTTCCTATCTTACAAAGAGGCGATGGAGCTTTCTTATTTTGGCGCTAAAGTGTTGCACCCTAAAACTATCCTACCGTGTGCAAAAGCTGGAGTGCCATGCGAAATTAAAAACACTCATAACCCAGATGCGCAAGGCTCACTAATTAGTAACGATACGGTATCTGATGAACCAGTAAAAGCACTCTCAAGCCTACAAAACTTAGCTATGTTGACCGTTTCGGGCCCTGGTATGAAGGGCAAAGTGGGCATGGCATCGAAAGTATTTAATGCATTAGCGCATGATAACGTGTCAATCGTACTGATCACTCAATCATCATGTGAATTTAGCATCAGTTTTTGTGTTCATGAAAGTGATTTAAATCTAGCGTTGAATGCGTTGCAAGTGGCCTTTGACTTAGAGTCAAAAGCAGGCTTAATTGAGCCGGTAAATGTGCAACGTAATTTAGCAATTGTAACGCTAGTGGGCGATAACATGCGCGCACATAAAGGCTTAGCTGCTAAGTTTTTTGCATCGCTTGCTCAAGCACAAGTAAACATTGTTGCCATAGCGCAAGATTCAACTGAAAGCGCTATTTCTGCGGTTATTGATGGTGAGTTGTGTAATGACGCGGTTAAAATCTGTCATGAAAACTTTTTCACTCATGTGCCTTCAATCGATGTGTTTTTATTGGGATGTGGCTTAGTCGGTCAAGAGCTAATAAACCAGCTTGAACGTCAACAAGCATGGCTTGAAAAGCGTAATATTAAATTAAACCTATACGGTGTGGCTAATTCTCGTCAATTACACCTTGATGGTGAAGGCATTGCTTTTGATGATTGGCAACAAAAACTAACGCAATCAGAGCAAGCATTTGATTTAAAATTAGTAGAACAGTTTGTTAAGCAAAATCACTTGGTTAACCCTGTGCTAGTTGATTGTACTTCATCAGATGCCTTGGCTTCGCAATACGTCGATTTTTTAAATGCGGGTTTCCACGTTGTGGCCGCTAACAAAAAAGCGACGACTAGTTCATATACTTATTACCAAGACTTAATTGCAGCAACGCATAAAAATAACCGTAAGTTTTTATACGAAACTAACGTAGGTGCGGGTTTGCCTGTAATTGATAACTTGCAATCACTCTTTGGTGCTGGCGATGAATTACTTGAATTTAGTGGTATTTTATCTGGCTCACTTTCGTACATGTTTGGTGCCCTTGAAGATGGTTTATCACTCTCTGAAGCAACAATTAAAGCGAAAGAAAGTGGCTTTACTGAACCCGATCCTCGCGATGACTTATCGGGAACAGACGTAGCACGTAAACTACTTATCATTGCCCGCGAAGCAGGTATGAAATTGGAGCTTAGCGACATAGAAGTGGAGTCGGTATTACCACAAGGCTTCGCCCAAGGTGACAATGTTGATGAGTTTATGACAAAGCTACCAAGTCTGGATGCTGACTTTAACGACCGTATTCAAAGTGCAGCGAGTGAAGGTAAAGTACTTCGCTATGTAGGCACAATTAAAAATGGACACTGTAAAGTAGGTATTGAAGCGGTAGATTCATCACACGCATTAAGTGTAATTCGTGATGGTGAAAATGCGCTGGCTATTTTAAGCCAATACTACCAACCACGTCCGTTTGTTATCCGTGGTTATGGCGCAGGCTCTGCAGTAACTGCTGCGGGTGTATTTGCAGACATATTAAAAACATTATCTCGCTAGGAGTCAGTCATGATTGAAGTATATGCTCCGGCGTCTATTGGTAATTTTGCCGTTGGCTTTGATGCGCTGGGCGCCGCACTTGCGCCCATTGATGGCGGTTTATTAGGTGATGTGGCGGTTGTTAGTGCCGCATCGAGTGATGAATTTATTTGTACAGGCGACTACGCACATAAGCTACCTATTGATGCGCAAGAGAATTTAGCGTACCAGTGTTTAGTGCATTTTAGAGCGCATGTTGCGCCTGATATGCCTGCGGTAAAGCTCGAGCTTAGGAAAAACTTGCCGATTGGTTCGGGATTAGGCTCAAGTGCTTGCTCTGTGGTGGCGACATTTGCAGCACTGGATAAATTTGCCAAAACTAATTTAAGCCAAGTAAAGCTCATTGAGCTTATGGCCGATTTTGAAGCCGTTGTAAGTGGGGGGCGCCATTACGATAACATTACACCGTGTTATTTAGGCGGCTTACAGTTAACCGGTGATTTAATTCCTGATAAATCTATTGCTTTACCTGTCGATGAAAGCTGGTATTACGTTGCCGCATTTCCGGGCTTTTCACTCAATACCGCAAAAGCGCGCTCTGTTTTACCAAAAGAGCTCAGTATGCATGCGGGGGTTGAATTTGCTCAGCGTTTATCGGCATTTAGTAGCTTACTTTTAACAGGGCGTTTTGATGATGCATTAAGCATTATGAAAGACGAAATAGCAGAGCCATACCGTGCGCCACTTATAAGCGGCTTTAGTGATGCCAAAGCAAGCTTACCAGCACTGGGTGCTGAAGTTGTGAGTATTTCAGGCGCAGGGCCGACCTTGTTTAGTGTATGTAAAACGCTTGAAGCGGCAGAGCAATGCGCGCAGTGGCTAGAGGAAAATTACATCAACGAGCAAGGTTTTTGCCATATTTGTAAATTAGATAACGACGGCACGCGTCAATTAAATGTTTTATAGGATCAAGAGTCATGCAATTACATAATTTAAAAGAATATTCACAAAAAGTGTCGTTTGTTGAAGCTGTAAAAACAGGCCTGGGGCGTAATCAAGGGGTGTTTTTCCCAGAGTCGTTAGCGCCGCTTAGCGATATTGATGCGTTACTCGATATGGACTTTGTAACTCGTAGCGGCAAAATTTTATCGCGCCTTATTGGTGACGAGCTACCAAGTGATACTGTTGCCCAGATGGTTAAGAATGCGTTTAACTTTCCGGTTAAGCTGGTGGAAGTTGAAGACAATACCTATTGCTTAGAGTTATTCCATGGCCCAACACTGGCGTTTAAAGATTTTGGTGGCCGCTTTATGGCGGAGTGTTTAGCGCAGTTTAACCACGGCGAAAAAGTGACAATATTGACAGCAACGTCGGGTGATACCGGTGCCGCTGTCGCGCATGCTTTTTATAATAAGCCAAATATTGATGTGGTTATTTTATACCCTAAGGGCAAAATTTCACTCGCTCAGCAAAAGCTATTTACTACACTCGGTGACAATATTCATTGTTACGCGATAGAAGGCAGTTTTGATGATTGCCAAGAGTTGGTTAAAAAATCATTTTTAGATGAAGAGTTAAAAGCAAAACTTGGTTTAAATTCAGCAAATTCAATCAATATTAGCCGCTTAGTTGCGCAAGTTTGTTATTACTTTGAGGCAATAGCACAGCTGCCAAAAGAAAAGCGTGCTACAGCGCATATTTCAGTACCCAGTGGTAATTTTGGTAATGTGTGTGCGGCTATGATTGGCGCTGTTATTGGTATGCCAGTAGGTAAACTCAGTGCGACTACAAACCAAAATGATACTGTGCCACGTTATATGCTTGATAAGCAGTGGACGCCCAGCGCCACTATTGAGTCACTGTCTAATGCTATGGATGTCAGTAAACCTAATAACTGGCCGCGAGTACAAACTATGCTAGATAATAACTGGTTTAGTTATGACAATTTTTATTCTGTTAGTGTGGATGAGCAAAGCACAAAATCAGTGATGAAAAAAATTCAACAGCTTGGCTATATTGCAGAGCCTCATACCGCGATTGCCTACCAAGGGCTTGTTGAAAATAAAGCAACAGATGCTGCAGGTATCTTTTTAGCGACTGCACACCCAGCTAAATTTAAAGAAAGCGTTGAAGAAGTATTAAATACCGAAATAGCCATGCCAAAACCTCTGGCAGATGCGCTCGCAAAACCGTGTTTAGCCATTGATATGCACAATGATTACGACGATTTACGCAGCGAGCTATTTGCTAAGCTAGGTTAAAATAACACATTAAGAAAAGCGGCTTAGGCCGCTTTTTTTGTTTGTTTATACATCGCTTTAGATATAACGCATAAGCTAAATAAATGTAATAAATCAAATTCATTTAAAATTGTTATTAGTTTATAAAAAAATATCATCATCAAAATGCTGTGAAATAGTTTCAATCCCTGTTTAAATATCCTCAACTTAAGAGCGTAGGCAAAGAGTCGTTTTAAGCGTACAATAAAGCCTGTAAAAAATACCCATACACGTTGCCCAGGAGACCCCAATGTTAGAACGTAGCATGAATATTTCGGACTTTGATCCAGAGTTATTTGACGCGATGAGCAAAGAAACATCACGTCAAGAAGAGCACATTGAGTTAATTGCATCTGAAAACTACTGTAGCCCACGCGTATTAGAAGCGCAGGGTTCTCAACTTACTAACAAATATGCTGAAGGCTATCCGGGCAAACGTTACTACGGTGGCTGTGAGCACGTTGATGTGGTTGAGCAGTTAGCGATTGACCGCGCAAATGAATTATTTGGTACAGATTACGCAAACGTGCAACCACATGCTGGTTCACAAGCGAATGCCGCTGTTTTCCAAGCACTATTAAGCCCACTTGATACTGTTTTAGGCATGAGCCTAGCGCACGGTGGTCATTTAACACACGGCTCACACGTTAACTTCTCTGGTAAAACATACAACGCAATTCAGTATGGACTTAACGAAGAAACTGGCGAAATTGATTACGCACAAGTTGAAGCGTTAGCACTTGAGCACAAGCCAAAAATGATCATTGCGGGTTTTTCTGCATACTCAGGTATTGTTGATTGGGCTAAGTTCCGTGAAATTGCAGACAAAGTAGGCGCATACTTATTTGTTGATATGGCGCACGTTGCAGGTTTAATTGCTGCGGGTGTTTACCCAAGCCCTGTGCCATTTGCTCACGTTGTAACAACCACAACACATAAAACATTAGCCGGCCCTCGCGGTGGTTTAATCATTTCTGCGTGTGGCGATGAAGATATTTATAAAAAGCTAAACAGCGCTGTTTTCCCAGGTGGCCAAGGTGGTCCTTTATGTCATGTTATTGCTGCTAAAGCGGTGGCATTTAAAGAAGCACTTCAACCTGAATTTAAAACATACCAAGCTCAAGTTGTTAAAAATGCTCAAGCAATGGTTGCAGTATTACAAGAGCGCGGCTACAAAGTAGTATCAGGTAAAACTGACAACCACTTATTCTTACTTGATTTAATCGATAAAGATATCACAGGTAAAGATGCAGATGCTGCCCTAGGTAATGCGAACATCACTGTTAACAAAAACTCAGTACCGAACGATCCACGTTCACCATTTGTTACTTCTGGTTTGCGTATTGGTTCACCAGCAATCACTCGTCGTGGCTTTAAAGAAGCAGAGTCAAAAGAGTTAGCGGGCTGGATCTGTGACGTACTAGACAACATCGAAGATGAGTCAGTACAAGCGCAGGTGAAAGAAAAAGTGAAAGCAATTTGTGCTAAATTACCTGTTTACGCTTAATCCAAGAGTAAAATAGTAATTTAGATCACAACTGCACACATTTTTGTTATGATAATGGCCGCTATGATAGCGGCCATTTTTTTGTTTTTAAAACGGAAACACACAGTTATGCATTGCCCATTTTGCACCGCCAAAGATACTAAAGTTATTGATTCTCGCCTGGTCGGCGGGGGACACCAAGTACGTAGACGTCGTGAATGTAATGAATGCCACGAACGATTTACCACCTTTGAAGGGGCTGAATTAGTCATGCCTCGAGTTATTAAGCAAGATGGCAGCCGCGAACCGTTTAATGAAGATAAGTTACTAAATGGCTTAACTCGTGCTCTTGAAAAACGCCCCGTAAGTACCGAACAAGTTGATGAAGTCGTTAATATAATTAAATCGCAGTTGCGAGCTACTGGCGAACGTGAAGTGTCTAGCCATTTGGTGGGTGAGTGTATTATGGAAGCGCTGAAAAAATTAGATAAAGTAGCCTATGTAAGATTTGCCTCAGTATATCGCTCGTTTGAAGATATACGTGAGTTTGGTGAAGAAATAGCTCGCTTAGGAGAGTAGTAATGACCATGCAAAGCTCGTTTTCAGAGGATGATAAACGTTATATGGCACGCGCCATTGAGCTGGCAAAAAAAGGGCGCTTTACCACCACTCCTAACCCTAATGTAGGCTGCGTACTCGTAAAAAATAATAAAATAATAGCTGAAGGGTTTCATCAATTAGCAGGACAAGGTCATGCTGAAGTTAATGCTTTGGCTGAGGCCGGTGAAAGTGCTAAAGGTGCAACCGCTTATGTAACCCTAGAGCCTTGCAGTCATTATGGTCGTACACCGCCTTGTGCTGAAGGGCTAAAGGCCGCGGGTGTAAAAAAAGTGATTGCTGCTATGGTTGATAGCAACCCGCAAGTTGCAGGAAAAGGCCTTAAAATTTTAGCTGATGCAGGTATAGAAGTCGCTTACGGATTACTTGAAGAGCAAGCGCGGGCATTAAATTTAGGCTTTTTTAAACGAATGGAGCAGGGGTTACCCTTTGTTACCTGTAAAATGGCCGCAAGTATTGATGGTAAAACGGCGCTTAAAAACGGCCAAAGTAAATGGATAACAGGGCCCGCTGCGCGCCAAGATGTGCAACTATATCGTGCTCAGAGCTGTGCAATTTTAACCGGTGCCGATACAGTCATAATCGATGATGCAAAACTAAATGTACGCCCAGAAGAACTTCCGGTTTCTTTACCGACCAATTTACCACTGCGCCAACCTGTTCGCGTTATTATTGATTCCCAAAACAGACTTACCCCTGAACTTGCCTTATTTTCAATTCAAAGCGAGGTGATAATATTCACCACTCGGGTTGATAAATCGAATCAGTGGCCTCATTTTGTTAAACAGATCGAAGTCCCCGAAAAGAACAATAAAGTAGACTTACAAGCAGTGCTGCAAAAGCTAGCGCAATTACAGTTTAATAATGTGTGGTTAGAAGCGGGTGCCACATTGGCCGGAAAAATGGCTGAACTTGATTTAATTGATGAGTTTGTTTTTTACATTGCCCCTAAGTTAATGGGTAGTGATGCAAGAAGTTTACTGAATTTCCCAGAGTTAATGAGTATGCAAAATACCATTAATTTAACTTTTAATGAGTGTGTGCCAATTGGTGATGATTTACGTATCACAGCACACAAAAAAGCTCATTAATCATTTTATATAAAGAGTAGCACTATGTTTACTGGAATAGTTGAAGCGACAGGTAAAATTGCGTTATTACAAAAAAAACAAGGTGATTTAGCTATTCGTATCCAAAGTAAAAACCTTGATATGAGTGATGTTAAGTTAGGTGACAGTATTGCAACCAATGGTGTGTGCCTCACGGTTGTTGATAAGCATATAGATGGCTTTAGTGCTGACTTATCAAATGAAACGATTAGCTTAACGGGGTTTGCACATTACGCTTTAGGGCAAACAGTTAACTTAGAAAAGGCGATGCAACCTGTATCGCGCCTCGGAGGCCATTTAGTGTCTGGTCATGTTGATGGTATTGCCACTATCACAGCAATAAATACCAATGCGCGAGCAACTGAATATTGGTTAGCCACCGACGAAAATTTAATGAAATACATTCCTTATAAAGGGTCTGTGTGTATTGATGGTATTAGCCTAACGGTCAATGCGGTTGAAGGTAATAAATTTAAACTAACGATTGTGCCACACACCAGCGGGCAAACGACCATAGCCGATTTTCAAGTCGGTACCAAAGTGAATCTAGAGGTCGACCAAATAGCACGTTATTTAGAGCGCCTTGTAAAGGGAGCTGAGCATCCTACTGGTTCAGATATTTCGATGAGCTTACTCGCTAAAGCGGGCTTTATAAAATAACGATATTGACAACTTATACGAGCAACTTATGAATTTAAACAGCGCACAAGAAATAATAGATGACATTAAAGCCGGTAAAATGGTTATTTTAATGGACGATGAAGACAGAGAAAATGAAGGCGATTTAATTATTGCTGCTGAGCACATTAGTGCAGAAGCAATTAACTTTATGGCGACTCATGGCCGTGGGTTAATTTGTTTAACCATGACTCAAGAGCGTTGCTCGCAACTTGATTTACCGCTGATGGTTAAAAATAATGGTGCCGCGTTCTCGACCAACTTTACTATGTCTATTGAAGCGTCAAAAGGGGTTACAACGGGTATTTCTGCAGCGGATCGTGCTCGCACTGTTCAAGCTGCCATTGCTAAAGGCGCTGTGCCAAGTGATATTGTACAACCTGGGCATATTTTCCCTATTATGGCGCAACCTGGCGGCGTATTAACGCGCGCAGGGCACACTGAAGCTGGCTGTGATTTAGCGCGTTTAGCGGGACTTGAGCCGTCATCAGTGATTGTAGAAATTCTAAATGAAGATGGCACCATGGCGCGCCGCCCTGATTTAGAAGTATTTGCTAAGCAACATGATATTAAAATTGGCACCATTGCTGATTTAATCGAATACCGTAACTTAAATGAAACCACTATTGAGCAAGTTGCAAAATGTAAATTGCCAACTGAGCATGGCGAATTTGACTTAGTAACTTACAAAGACACCATTGACGGACAGTTGCACTATGCATTGCTTAAAGGTGAAATAAAACAACAAGAACCAACGTTAGTGCGAGTGCACTTACAAAGTACCTTTAACGATATTTTACTCTCTGATCGCAATGCTGATCGTAGTTGGGGATTATCGCAAGCAATGGCGTATATAGCTGAGCATAATGGCGCTTTAGTCATCTTAGGTAAGCAAGAAAGCACTGACGAATTAGAAGCGACTGTTAAAGCATTCGCTGCAGCTGATGCTGGCGAGAGTGTAACGCCACGCAAATTCCAAGGTACTTCACGTACCGTAGGTGTAGGCTCGCAAATTTTGGCTGATTTAGGTATCCAAAAAATGCGTTTGATGAGTTTACCGAAAAAGTATCATGCATTATCAGGCTTCCATTTAGAAGTTGTTGATTACGTAGAGCCACAATAATTACACGCTAGGCTATTATTTTATTTATGTGGTATAATGCGCAGCAATTTTTGCGCAACCGAAATCGCTTAAACTTATTTTTAGGGTTATCAAATGAAAATTATTGAAGGTAATAAATACGCTCCAGGCAAAAAGTTTGCCATTGTCATTTCTCGTTTTAATGACTTTATTGGTAGTAGCTTGCTTGCAGGTGCTGTTGATGAGCTAAAACGTACTGGTGGAGTATCAGAAGATGATATTACCGTAATTTACGTACCAGGTGCGGTTGAATTACCTTTAGCAGCGAAACGCGTTGCAGCAAAAAAAGAATATGATGCAATTATCGCCTTAGGTGTAGTGATCAGAGGGGGCACGCCTCACTTTGATCTCGTCGCTGGCGAGTCAAATAAAGGGCTTGCACAAGTATCACTTGAGTATGATATCCCGGTTGCATTTGGCGTATTAACCACTGAAAGCATTGAGCAAGCAATTGAGCGCGCAGGTACCAAAATGGGTAACAAAGGCGGCGAAGCTGCTTTAGGTGCGCTTGAAATGGTTAATGTGTTAGATAAAATTTAAGTTTAAGGAATTTTTGTGAAACCAGCAGCAAGACGTAAAGCACGTATCTTAGCACTTCAAGCCGTGTATTCATGGCAATTAAGCGGCAATGCAATTGCCGATATCGAACAACAAATGTTGATCGAAAACGATGTGACTAAAATTGATGTTGAATATTTTAAAGATTTAGCGCGTGGAGTTGCAGTAAACCACAAGCAACTAGACGAAGCTGTATCGCCTCATTTAACTCGTCCATTTGATGAATTAGACGAAGTTGAACGTGCTATCTTACGTTTAAGCAGCTACGAGCTTAAATTTCGTGAAGACGTTCCTTACAAAGTGGCTATCAATGAAAGTATTGAATTAGCTAAAATGTTTGGCGCTGAAGATAGCCATAAATTTGTAAACGGTGTACTTGATAAAGCTGTAAAACAGTTACGCAAGTAATAACAACTTTAGCTGATTTTTATCATCAGATGAGTTGTTATAAATAACCGTTAAAAAGGAGAGCCGGCATAGGCCGGCTTTTTTGTGTATGAAGGAATTTGAATTAATTAATCGTTACTTTAAAGGTCGTGGCATTACTCGTCGCGATGTTAATTTAGGGATTGGAGATGACTGTGCGCTTGTCACAGTTCCAGCGAACTGTCAGCTTGCTGTAACCACAGATACCTTAGTTGCTGGGGTGCATTTTTTTCATGATATCTCCCCTCGCGCATTAGGGCATCGAGCTCTTGCTGTTAATTTAAGTGATTTAGCTGCCATGGGCGCAGAGCCTACTTGGGTGTCGGTTGCACTTACGTTACCTAGTATCGATCCACAATGGATTGCTGAGCTGACTGATGGCATGCATGAAATTGCTGAGTACTTTAACGTTCAGATCATTGGTGGTGATACCACTCAAGGTCCACTTAGTATTACTATTTGTGCAAAAGGTACAGTTCCTGAAGGCACAGCATTACGTAGAAGTGGTGCAAAAGTGGGGGATTGGATTTTTGTAACCGGTCCGCTTGGTGATGCTGGGTTGGCGATTGAATCGAAAAAACAAGGCTTATCGATTGCACCTGAACACTTAAAAGATATTAATAAACGTTTAAATTTCCCCACGCCACGTGTAGCTGCTGGGCAAGCGTTACGAGGCTTGGCATCGTCGGCCATTGATATTTCCGATGGGTTACTAGCCGACTTAGGGCATGTGCTAAATTTATCACAAGTTAGTGCCACCATTAATATTGAAAATGTCCCCACCTCAGATGCCATGCAAGCGAGTCTTGATTTTGAGCAGCGACTTCCTTTTGTTCTTAACTATGGCGATGATTACGAGTTACTGTATACCGTTGCTGATAGTAACAAGAGTATGCTAGATATTAAGCTGCGCCAATACGGTGTAGAGGCAAGTTGTATCGGGCAAATAAAAAGTGGTGACGGCAATATAGAGTTATTACACCAAGGTGAGAAGTTTGCTTTTGAACATAAAGGTTTTGAGCACTTTTCCAAGGAGCAGGTTTGAAGAAAAACCGATTATTTAATTTAAAACGCCCACATCAATTTTTTGGTTTGGGTTTTGGTACTGGGCTTGCACCAAAAGCACCTGGTACATTTGGCACATTGGCAGCATTACCGTTTATTTTTATTACCATGCATTTTCCGCTATGGTTACAAATTGTATTTGCAGTAGTCATAAGCATCTTTGGTATTTGGGCATGTGGAAAAACCGCCGATGACCTTCAAGTACATGATCATCCTGCAATTGTTTGGGACGAAGTTGCTGGTTACTATATTACTATGATTGGCGCAGCACTTAACTGGCAAACATTACTGGTGGGCTTTTTACTGTTTCGCTTTTTTGATATAGCAAAGCCAGGGCCGATTCGCATACTCGATAAACGTGCCCATGGTGGGTTTGGTATTATGGCCGATGATGTGCTTGCAGGGATTTTTTCGCTTATTTGTTTGCAAGCATTGATAAAAGTAGGTTTACTACCCTTTTAATTTATTATTTGTTTAACTAGGTGGCAGCACTATGATGCGATTTTTATTGGTTTGTGTACTTATGCTATGTGCCATGCCAAGTACGGCCTCAATTACTGATTACGTAGTTAAACAATGGAATATCAAAGACGGCTTACCCTCACAATCTCTAAAAAGTGTAGTGCAAGATAACCAAGGCTATATGTGGCTTGGCACTCAATTTGGATTAAGCCGTTTTGATGGCAATACCTTCACTAATTATAATACCCAAAATAGTTTATTTTTACCCAGCAACGGTATTAATAAATTATTGATCGATGGCGAAGGCTTATTGTGGGTAGGCACTAAAAATGGCCTTGTGGTTATTGACCCTGAAAAGCTAACCGCACAAGAGTTTAATATTAAAGGTCCTGTTAGAGACATTCTTGAAGACTCTCAAGGCAGTATTTGGATAGCAGCTAATGGGCTCTATTATATAGACAGAGGCCAAATAGAACTGCGCGACCAACTAAATAATCCTAGTCCTATTGTAAACGCCACAGCTATCACCCAAATTGTGGGATCGGTCAGTAAAATGGCGCTTTCACCTGAGGGAATTTGGCTGGTTAACGACCGTAATTTATTACGTTTAAAGCAAAGCTCGTCTGACTTTTCTAAATTACGCTTAGAACTAACTGCTAAAGTGGCTTTGCCCGATCGTTTAGCGCAAACCATTGTTCACGATTTATCGTTTTTAAATGGTAATTTGTATCTAGCTTCTGAGTTAGGGGCTTATTTTTTAGATTTAGATGACGAGCTACGTCCGTTTCCACTTCCCAATGCTAATAACTCAGCTGTGTATAAGTTTATGAGCGATGGTAATGGCGGCCTGTGGATATCAACCTATGGACGTTTATTATTTAGAGCTAAATCTAATGATTGGCAGTGGGTCGAACCAAGCCAATTAGATCAGAGTATTTGGTTTGCTGATATATTTAGAGATGATGAAAATAACATATGGTTAGCGAGTTTTAGTGAAGGGCTATGGCTTGCTCACGAAGGGCGAATAGAGCGCCATTCTGCCATTTCTAAAATGACCGAAGCGGTAATGGCAATTAGTAAATCACCTGATGGTAAGTTATGGATTGCCAACAAAAGTGGTGTTGGCTATTTTGATGCCGATAAAACTTTTATTAATGTTATCAATAGTGCCAAGTATGGAAATGCCTCGGTGCATGACCTGCAATTTGATGGCGATCGCCTTTATGTTGCTACTGGCAGAGGCTTGTTTTTCTACGAATCAAATACCTTATATAGTTTCCCTGCTCGTGCATTGAGCGATAACCCTGTTTTTGCAATTAGCACTTCAACTAAAGGCGGTTTTTGGGTAGGCACCGGGCGAGGATTATATCGTTTAAATTACAATGGTTTAAACCCTTTTGCGTACAATGCTTTTTTAGGCAGTAAGTTTGTAACCTATGTTTTAGATAAACCAAATTTTGGGGTTATTGGCACCAGTAAAGGCGCGTATTACTTTACTGAGCGAGGAATTGAAAAAATAGGTGACCAAACCACTTTGGAAAGCGCTTATGTGACCAGTATTTTACATATAAAAGGGGTAGGCATTTTAATTGGCTCGTTGAATGATGGCCTGTTTTATCGCAGTGGACAAGGGCAATGGCAGCAACTAGACGCCGCCAATGGATTGCCATATGGTTCCATATTCAGTTTAGAATACGATGACACCTCAAAGCGAATTTGGGTAAGCACCATGAAAGGGGTTTACCGCATGCCTGTTGAGCAATTTAAAGCCAACATCGAAAGCTTAAAAGTAGAAGAAGTGATTTCTTCATTTGACCGTCAGCTTGATGGTAAAGCCAGCCAATGTTGTAATGGCTTAGGCCATGATGCGGTGGTTGATATGGATAACTCTATTTGGTACCCCAGCTTACAAGGTGTGGTGGAAATTCCGAAAGACGTAGAGTTATTTGGATTACGTTCGCTTAAACCAACTATAGAAACCTTAACCACACCATCACGAAAGCTTGCAGCTGCTGCGTTAGGTGAAAAACCGGTTCTTGAGACCGATGAGCGTGATGTAACACTTACCTATACTGCGATTGATTATTATGCTCCGGCAAGTATTGAGTTTAGATATAAACTTAATGGGCTTGATAACGATTGGCGCTATGCAAATACCCGTCGAGAAGCAATTTATACAAATTTACCCGCCGGTATGTTTTTATTTGAATTAGAAACTAAACGCCAAGGTGAGGATTGGGGTAAAGCGCAATCAGCAGAATATGCGTTTATTGTTCCAGAGCGATTTGGTGAAACTATCTACTTTAGGTTACTGATCACCAGTGGTTTTGTGTTGCTCTTTTATTTAGTGTTTTGGGTATTTAAAGTTCAAGAGCGACGTAAGCAACAAGTACTCGAAGGGCTTATTACTGAACGAACCCTAGAGCTTCGCCAAGCGAATGATAAATTAAACCAAGTAAATTCTCAGCTTAAACTTGTTAGTCACTCTGATGAGCTAACTGGGCTGAGAAGTCGTCGTTTCTTGTTTGATCAACTACCAAAAGATATTGAGCATTTTCAGCGTAATTCGCAGTCATTGCAGGCTCAGGGTAAATCTTTGGTGTTGTTAATTATTAATTTAGATAACTTTAGCCGCATTAACGATGCTTATGGTCCTATTGCTGGAGATAGCTGTTTACAACAAGTAGCGGCATTACTTAACTCGCGTACCCAGGGTTCTGATTATGTTGCCCGTTGGAGTGGTGATGAGTTTTTACTGTTATTACGCGATTTTAAGTGTAATTTAATCGACAGCTATGTATCTGAATTATGCCAAGCTATTGCCGATTATACCTTCCAACTTCCTAACGGTGAGACAACCAATATAACAGCGTCAGTGGGTTGGTCTTTCTATCCGCTACCTCTGCTAGGTGGTCAAGTTATTAGCTGGGAAACATCGATTAATTTAGCTGATATCGCATTGCATCAAGTTAAAAAACGCGGCGGCGATGGCGTTGCTAACATTACCTTTGATGAGCAATTAGATGCATTTGAGTTTGAGCAAAACCCGAATGTTGAACAGCAGATTGGCTTATTGCAAAGTAATGGTTTAGCCGATATTAAGGTGTGGATGCGCTAGAGGTTAAAGTTAGCAATAAAAAAGGAGCCAATGGCTCCTTTTTTATTAAACACTATAAGTATTAGCTCATAAATGCTTTAATTGAGGTTAATATACCTTGCTCACCTAGCCCCATTTCATCGTGCATTTGCTGTTGAGTACCGTGTTTAATAAATTCATCCGGTATACCTAAGTTAAGTATTTTTACAGCCGCTTTTTGAGTAGCTAAATACTCATTAACGGCCGAACCTGCACCACCAGAAATTGCATTATCTTCAAGTGTTACAATGATATCGTGGTTAGCGACAAGTTCATCAATTAAACCAGTATCAAGTGGTTTAATAAATCGCATATTAACTAAAGTGGCATTGAGCTTATCAGTGGCTAATTGGGCGTTTTCAAGCAAGGTACCGAATGACAATATAGCTACTTTAGCACCTTGTTTAATTACATTCGCTTTACCAATTTCGAGCTGTTGCATAGCGCTTTGAACCTCTGCTGTGCCCGCACTGCCACGCGGGTAACGCACAGCTACTGGGCAATTGGCTTGATAGCCAGTGTATAGCATTTGACGGCATTCGTTAGTATCGCTAGGTGCCATAATAACCATGTTAGGAATACAGCGCATAAAGCTTAGGTCATAGGCGCCTTGGTGAGTTTCACCATCAGCTCCGACAATACCTGCGCGGTCAATAGCAAATAATACCGGTAGGTTTTGCAATGCAACGTCGTGAATTAGTTGATCATACGCACGTTGTAAAAAGCTAGAGTAGATAGCAACAACGGGTTTTAACCCTTCACAAGCAAAACCTGCAGCAAGGGTTACAGCGTGTTGCTCAGCAATTGCCACATCAAAATATTGTTCTGGGTGTTCTTTAGAAAAGCGCACCATTCCCGAACCTTCACGCATCGCAGGAGTAATTGCCATTAACTTGTTGTCTTGCTCTGCCATATCGCAAAGCCAATCACCAAATACATTTGAGAAAGTCGCTGCACTTGGTTTAGATTTCGGTAAACTTGAAGTCGCAGGATCAAATTTTGGTACGCCATGATAACCAATCGGATCGGCTTCTGCGGGCTTGTAACCTTTGCCTTTTTGGGTTTTTATATGTAAAAGTTGTGGGCCTTTTAAGTTACGCATGTTACGCAGCGTATCAACCAGCATATTCACATCATGACCATCAATTGGACCAATATAGTTTAGGCCTAATTCTTCAAAAAAAGTACCCGGGATCATCATCCCTTTAATGTGTTCTTCCATACGGCTGGCAAGTTCTTTTACCGGCGGTACACCAGAAAGAAGCTTTTTACTGCCTTCGCGGATGTTGGTATAAAAGCTACCTGATAAAATACGCGCAAAATGATTGGTTAACGCGCCGACGTTTTCAGAAATCGACATTTCGTTATCGTTCAAAATAATCAACATATCTGATTTAACATCACCTAAGTGATTCATCGCTTCAAAGGCCATACCTGCGGTAATTGCGCCATCGCCTATCACCGCCACTGTTTTACGACCTCTGCCTTCTTTTTGCGCAGCAATAGACATACCCAGCGCCGCTGAAATAGAGGTACTTGAATGGCCAACACTAAACGTATCGTATTCACTTTCGTCTCTAAATGGAAATGGGTGCAATCCATCTTTTTGACGAATGGTGTGCATTTGGTCACGACGTCCCGTTAGTATTTTATGTGGGTAGGCTTGATGACCTACATCCCAAACTAAACGGTCGTCGGGAGTGTTGTACACATAATGTAATGCAACGGTAAGTTCTACGGTTCCTAAACCAGACGCTAAATGGCCGCTACTTTGCGATACTGAATTGAGTAAGTAATCACGCAATTCATGGCTAAATGCAGAAAGCTTATCTTGTGCTAAGTCTCGCAAGTGGACTGGTTCGTTCACCAAATTAAGTAATGGATACTTGCTGCTATCAAGTGTCATGGTTTTTTATATATCCTTCGCTAATATTAACTTTCCTCAAAAAGTTAGATTTAAGAGGTAAACTAATATTCAGTAATAATTTTGTTCTAAGAGTTAATACGTTTTAGCCATGTTTAATGGTCACGTTCAATTAAATAGTTTGCCAATGCCGCTAAGTCGGTCGTATCTGCGTCAATATTGGCTAACGCCTCATGGGCTTGCTGTATCAAATTTAGTGCTTTTTGCTTAGCACCTAGCATACCTAATAAAGCGGGGTATGTCGCTTTATTAGCAGCAATATCTGACCCTTGAGGCTTACCTAAAGTCAGTGTGTCGCCCTCAACATCTAAAATGTCGTCATGAACCTGAAAGGCCAGCCCAATAGCATACCCAAAAGTAGATAAGTTATCTAAAGTATGTTGGCTAATATTAGGAGCGCAAAGTGCGCCCAAAGTAATCGCACAATTTATTAATGAGCCGGTTTTAAGTTTATGAATACGTTCTAATTCATCAACCGTAATAACTTTATCTGTTGCTGCAATATCGCGGCCTTGTCCGGCAACCATTCCTTGCAAGCCTGAAGCATGGGCTAATTCTGCAATCATTTTTAACTGAGCTTCTGTTGAGCATTTAAATGTGTGCTTAGCAATAAGCTCAAATGCTAAGGTTTGCAGTGCGTCACCTGCTAAAATAGCTTGTGCTTCACCATAGACAATATGACATGTAGGACGGCCACGACGTAAATCATCGTCATCCATAGCGGGCAAATCGTCATGCACTAATGAATAACTGTGAATGCATTCTATCGCTGCTGCAAGTACATCTAAATCACGCTTGTCAGCACCTAACATTTTACCTGTGGTATAAACTAAAAAGGGCCGCAATCTTTTCCCGCCATTCATTAAACTATAATGGGTGGCTTCTTTTATGGTGTTGTCGCTTTCAAGAGGTTGTTCGAAATAAAGGTTGAGAGTATTGGCTACATCATCTTGAGCAAGCTTTATTTGTTCTTTTATGCTCACAATTATTCCATATCGTTATTAAATTGAGTAAGCGGTGCTTTTTCGTCATTACCCATTAATATCGACACCTTTTGCTCGGCTTGTTGAAGTTTACCGGAAGACGCACTGGCTAATGCAATGCCGCGCTCAAATTGTTTTAAAGACTGTTCAAGCGATAAATCACCTTGTTCCATTTCACTGACAATTGCTGTTAACTCTTCTAGTGCTTGTTCGAAACTTAAATTTTCAGGTTTTTTAGTCGCCATCTTTATTTTCAACTTACATAATAAATTTAAACGCCAATTTTAGGGGGAATGCTAAACTAGGTCAAAGAATGTTATGTTTTTTTGATAGATAAATGCTGTTAATTGGGTTTTACTGCGCTTCAGCGTTATTTTTTAAATTATAAATTCTGATTAGTTAGATTGATTACCTATGTTGATCTAAAATAGGACTAATCGTAATTTTATCGTTTATCATAAAAATCACTTAAGTATTTCAGTATCTTGCCGATATACATTTAATAACAACGCTTGCGAAGAAAAAATATAAAACCTTTGGAGGGAATGTGGATTTAGCAACCATTATTGGGATCCTTGGCGCAATTGGCTTAATTGTCATGTCCATGTTTATGAGTAGTAGCGGCGAAGTCGGTATGTTTTACAATACCCCTTCCGTGGTTATTGTATTTGGTGGCTCCCTTTTTATCGTTTTATCCAATTTTACTATGTCGCAATTTTTAGGCATTGGTAAGGTTTGTGCTAAAGCGTTTATGTTTAAAATTGAACCCCCTGAAGCGTTAATTGAAAAGGCGGTTGAGCTAGCCGATTCTGCCCGAAAAGGCGGGTTTTTAGCATTGGAAGAGGCTGAAATTCCAAATCCATTTATGCGTAAAGGTGTTGATATGCTCGTAGATGGGCATGATGCAGATGTAGTGCGCGCAACATTACAAAAAGATATTTCCCTTACTACAACTCGCCATGAAATGGGCGCAAGCTTATTTAAATCGTTAGGTGATATTGCTCCTGCAATGGGGATGATTGGTACATTAATCGGTTTGGTGGCTATGTTATCAAATATGGATGACCCAAAAGCAATCGGCCCAGCAATGGCTGTAGCCTTGTTAACAACGTTGTATGGGGCATTTTTGGCGAATGTTGTCGCCATTCCTATTCAGGTAAAACTTGAATTGCGTAAAGACGAAGAAGCAATGAACCAGCGACTTATTTTGGATGCAGTATTAGGCATTCAAGATGGCCAAAACCCTAAAGTAATTGAGGGGATCTTGAAAAATTATTTGGCTGAGTCTAAACGCGCGGTAAACACTGAGGAATAGTTATGTCTGATGAAGAGTGTAAATGCCCACCCCCAGGGTTACCTGCATGGATGGGGACATTTGCCGATTTAATGTCGCTATTAATGTGCTTTTTTGTACTCTTACTCGCGTTTTCTGAAATGGATGTGCTTAAATTTAAGCAAATTGCAGGCTCTATGAAGTTTGCTTTTGGTGTACAAAATAAAATAGAAGTTAAAGATATTCCAAAAGGCACCTCAGTTATCGCGATGGAGTTTACTCCAGGTAAGCCTGAGCCGACCCCCATTGAAACTATTCAGCAGCAAACAGTTGAAATGACTCAGCAAATGCTAGAGTTTCAGGCGGGCGATGAAAGCTCAGCTGGCGGACGCCAAGAACAACGAGGCGAAAAACGAGGCGGTGAGTCTAGCAGCACCTCAGAAGAAGTTGCTTCAGCGCCTGCTGTTTCTGCTGCCGATCAAGAACAAATAAATGATTTAGTTAAAAAAATTGCACAACAACTCGAAAAGCAAATTATTGATGGGGCTATTGAGCTTGAGTCATTAGGGCAGCAAATCATCATTCGTATAAGAGAAAATGGTTCGTTCCCATCGGGTAGTGCGTTTTTACAACCCCAGTTTAAACCTATTATTCAAGATATTGGCCGCTTACTAAAAGATGTTCCCGGGGAGATCACCGTCTCCGGTCATACTGATGACTTTCAAGTCTCTAATGAGCTTTATATTAATAACTGGGATTTGTCCTCGAAACGGGCTGTTGCGGTCGCAAGTGAGCTGCAAAAAGTTGCTGGTTTTGATAAGACCCGCATGATGGTCGTGGGGCGTGCAGAAACCAGACCTTTAGTGCCGAACGACTCCCGAGAAGATCGAAGACGTAATCGCCGGGTGGAAATATCAATCTTACAAGGCAAGGCGAAAGAATCAGATCCTATTGATATTAGATAGAATTTATTGGTTTTGTTTTTTTTTTAGCATAGAATACACCTTTGTTAACAGATGTAATTAAACTGGAGTGAATATGTTGGATAAGTATTGTAGTATGCCTGGTAACGGTACTGGCGATGACGATGATAAAAAAACGAATTTTACTAAGTAATCATGCCTGATTGGTTTGATAAAGTCTTAGAAATTTTAAATAGTAGCTGGGTGCTTATTTTGAGCCCAGCTATTTTTGTTTTTTATTTACGAAAAGATTTTTGTGCTTTAAGATTTACTTTATTAACAGCCGCTTTTTTTCTTTTTGGTGCTTTAATTCATTCATCGCTCAAAGAGCTTGATGACGGCACTTACATATACCGTTATGTAGTTTGGGCATTAAACGATTTATCTTGGATGGCACTAGTTGCTTATTGGGGTCTGAAAGATAAACTGCATTTGTGGCAATGCGTATTGGGCCAACTTGTGGTTATCGGTGCACCCATCCTGCAGTTGTTTCGTCTAGTTGACCGTCACCTTTGGGATTTATCGTACAGCACTTATATGTATAAAACTTTGCTGCCATTAATTAATGTTGGCACAGTTATAGTATGTTACCTGCCCCTTTTATATATTTTTGCTAATAAGCGAAATAAAGCTTTAAGTTAATAACTACAAAAATACCCCTCGTTTTAAAATGATATGCTAGACTACTGTTTATATGAACAGTGCTAGAGCTTGGTTATGAAACTTTATATTGCTGAAAAACCCTCTTTGGGTCGCGCTATTGCAGACGCACTTCCTAAACCGCATAAAAAGCATGATGGCTATATTGAAGTGGCGAATGGTGATTGCGTATCTTGGTGCATAGGTCATCTGCTCGAGCAAGCAGAACCCGATGACTATGATGAGCGTTTTAAAAAGTGGCGATTTGAACATTTACCTATTGTGCCTGAGCATTGGCAACTTAAAGCAAAGCCTAAAACTCGTAAACAACTCACTATTTTAAAAAAGCTAATCAAACAAGCAACAACACTTGTACATGCTGGTGATCCTGACCGTGAAGGCCAATTATTAATTGATGAAGTTATAGAACAAGCAAAAATCAGCCAAGCAAAAAAACAAAATATTCAGCGTTTATTGATCAGTGACTTAAACTTAACGGCAGTTAAAAAGTCACTAAATAGTATGCGTGCTAACCGTGACTTTATTCCTTTGAGTGTTTCTGCTCTTGCGCGATCTCGTGCTGATTGGTTGTTTGGCATGAACTTGACGCGTGCATACACATTAGCGGGGCAAAAAGCGGGATTTGGTAATGTATTGTCGGTTGGGCGAGTGCAAACACCCATTTTGGGCCTAGTAGTTAATCGCGATAACGAGATAGCAAATTTTGTATCAAAACCATTTTATGAAGTACTTGCTCACCTTGATACACCTAAGGAGCAATCATTTACTGCTAAGTGGATACCAAGTAAAGCGTGTGAGCCTTATCAAGATGAAGAGGGCAGAGTGCTTAACAAAGCTTTAGCTGAAAATGTAACTTCACGTATCGCTAATCAACCAGCAAGCGTAACTGCTCTTGAGCAAAAGCAAAAAAAACAAACCGCGCCGCTTCCCTATAATTTGTCTGCTTTACAAATAGATGCCGCTAAAGCGTTCGGGATGCCAGCGCAAAAAGTGCTCGATACTTGCCAGGTTTTATATGAACGTCATAAGTTAATTACTCACTAAAGCTATTTACTTACTAATATGTAATTGTTGACTTTTAAAGTTGAGAATTAGTTACTTTTATTAGAGTGAGTTATTTAATGACAACCTTCAGGGCAGAGACAACAAGCTTTAAAAATTATACTTATAGAACCCCTATAGTCGAAGCAGATGAATATGGAAAATTAACAGTAAAGCATAGCCAGTATGACCGTGGTGTTCTTATAAAAAAATTAGTTTTGTTAAACGAAGTTGGTTACGACAAAAATAATAAATTAGTTTCATTTAAGCCAATAGATATTGTGAATGAATTTATACTTTCGCACCACTTAGATGATGGCAAGCTAGAGTCATCTCAATTGGCTCAAGGTATGGCACATTACTTTCAGTTTATTATTGATCATCAAAAAAAGTGGGATGATGATTATGATGCTGACGTCTATGATCCAATATATGACGAGCCTAGACCAAGTTGGGACTATTTCCCTAAACGTAAGGTCGAACGGCTTACTTATAAGTATAGGGATACACTTAAAAAGCTTGTTATCGACCCTACGAATAAAGAGAACAGTTTAGCAAGAACAACAGCTAAAGCTTATATTTCTTCAGTAGTCAGGTTCTACAAATATTATCTACGTAAGGGGCTAAAATTTAATAACCCTCCTTTCTCGCATGAAATTATTACGTTAAATCTGCAATCCTCTTCAACGAGTATGAACTCATTCCATCAAAAAGTAATTCATACAACGGATCTCCGTCTGAGCTTTAGTAAACCTCAAGTTAGTAGCGGTATGGCTCTTGAAAACTGTCGTCGTGACTTAAGGCCAATGAGTGATAAGCAATGGATGGTAGCTCAAAATATTTTGACAAAATCACAACGTGTAATTCGTTTTGGTCAAGACGAAAATAAAACGGCTTCGTTGCCTATTGAGTTTTCACTAGGTTTTATGATTTGTCGTTATACAGGTCTTCGAAGAGAAGAAATGGCTAGCCTCCATTTAGGTCAAATTATCAAGCCTAAAAAAGTTATCAAAGAAGGCGAAGAGGTTTATGAAAATGATATTTTAAGACTGAGTGTGGGCGATGGATATGGCTCTTTGACTAAAACTAAAGGCAAAGGTAACAAACCGAGGAAAACTATTATTCCAGCACGGTTAATGGAAGAAATTTATAATTACACCCAATCAGAACGATATTTAAAACGCTTGAATAAATTTAATGACTTTTGCAGAGTTCAAGTTGAAAAAGGTAATACATCTATTTTTGAAGGTGATGATGCTATTGATAAAACTAAAGAGTATCTTTTTATAACGCAAACAGGCGTTCCTTTATTTACTAGACCAAGTGATTTTACAGGGCGTTGGATCGAAGTCAGAAATACCATCAACAACACGCTTGATTTAGAGCATAAAACACTAGCCTCAATACATAACCTTCGCTCTACGTTTGCTGTTGATATATTTAGACGTTTGTTGCGCAACCATGTTAAGCCTGATATTTCATTAGATTATGTAGCTTCACTTCTTGGCCATGAAAACCGTCAAACCACTATGGAGTATTTGAAAATTGCACAGAATGCACCTACTGGAGATGAGATTTATGAAGATGTATTGACTTATTTAGGGGTTTTGAATGGTTTCACTGAACAAATTAATATTCAATTAGATGGGAGTATTAATGGCGCGTAAACGTGTAAACCTCGAAACAACTATAACGCTTAAAAAAGCATCTATTGATATTTTAAACATCGATGATATGGCTTGTCTTAACAAAACAGGAGGAAAATTTGAATTTAAACGGTTACGTTATCGAGGTGTTCCCACAACGATTGCAACAGGCAAAAGAAAAGGAGAGTTTAAAGCTACTGAGCTGATTTTAGCTAATCGTGATGATTTTATCCGTGCGGTCTATAAGCTCATGCCTGATAGTCCTTCTTGTACATTCCATAGCCATATAAAGGTCGGTTTAGTCTCATACTTAAGGTATATTGACGAATATAGCCCGCAGTCTACGCCTTTTTCCTTAGATGAAATGAATAAATGTATCAAACATTTTAATCAGCTGGCCTTGCAAGGTGTGACTACTTCAAGAGCAAGCCGAGTTCGCGCTGCTTTGTCTATTATTTTAAAAGGATTCAATCGTACTCATGATGCTGAAAAATTAGCTTTAGTATCTAATTATCAAGCTAGCGGCAAACAATGTGCGTATGACATTGAAACTGAACTAAAGCCCGTTTCGCGCCTCCTTATAAAAGGTTACCTCGAACTTATTCAACATATAAAAAATGATACGCATCCAGAAGTACATCCTTTTTTTGATGAGGATTTATTCAATAACATGGTAGAAAAATTTGGGTGGAAGAATATAAATATAAAAAAAAATGCGTTCAAACACGCCATGTTGATAAATAACGCTATGAAAAGCCAAAAAGATTTTAGTGATAGGATCTTGCAACGTCAGGCATTATTTAATCAGGCCTCTCGCTGCGCTCTATATTTATTTTTTATGTGGACAGGTATGAATGATTCTGTTTTAAAAAAAATGAAGCGTAGCGATGTTTCCTTTAAAAGCGTTGGTTCTGATGTATATGTTTTTGAAGGTGTTAAAGGAAGAGCCAATTACAAGAGTATTGATCACTCGTTAGGTTTTTCGAAATACGCGAAAAACTTGATAACAGAATGGCTTGAAGTATCAAAAGCTCACTTTATATTAGCTGGTATTAATGATATTGAAGCTCAACCATTTATTCCGTTTGTTGATTCGAATTTGAAAATTAAGAGCTTTTTGGATCATGGTGCAGGTTCGGATAGGATCAATAAACTTATCGAGAAATTATTTCCTTTTAGGATTAATTCTTCACGATTTCGCAAAACTAAATCAGATATTTTAATGCGCGTAACTGAAGATATGTACCTTGTTTCACAGGGGTTGAACAATACAGTAAATGTTGTTGCTAGTTCCTATACATTAGGTGTAAAAGCTGACCATGAACGACATTTATCTGCCACATTTGAATCATTAGCCTTAATTAGTAAAGGTAATACCATCAAAGATTCAGTGAATAATGCCAAGGTACTCCATAGTGATATATTATCTGATTATGACTATAAACAACGTTTACAGCGCAATGATATACAAATGAGCACTATTTCTCCACATGGCATCCGATGCTCTGGAGATAAAGGCAAAAAGGAGCTTATCGAGCGTAAATATAAGAATTTAGCAATAGAAGTTAAAGAAGATGAGAAAAAATGCACAGATTTCTTATCGTGTTTTAACTGCGCAAACCATATTTTAATCGCATCAGAATCTGACATTTGGTTAATGCTATCATTTTATGAACAAGTCGTTGAACTAAAAAATATACCTTCTCAAAATTCCATACCCAAAGAAAAGCTATACCAGTTAGAAACAATACTGAGCAGAACTTTGAATAGATTTAAGCAGAAAGCACCAAAAGAATATGCTGGTGCAGAATTGAAAATGACAAAATCTGATCATCCCTTATTTATGGGAGTGAGAGGGCTTAACGATACTTTGCAGGTTTTTAATGTTTAATACTTTAGAAAAATTAGAGGATGAGTTTAAAAATAATCCTTTTATATCATTTGATTCTGATGGAAATGGTATCTCCCGTATATTTGATGATAAATGGGATTTTGTTTCACGCCGGGAAGCAACTCGCTATGTTCTTTTTCACAAATACCCTCTCGAACATAAGAAAAATATACAAAGCTTTACTGCTAAATTGTTCTTTTCAGAAATGGAGCAAGCGATAGACAATTATGTGTCAGTATCAAAACTGCTGAGAACAAAGAAACTCTTGTGGGCAATAACGAAAATATGGGGTAAATCAGACTTTTCACTTCTTTCAAACAATATAGAGTGGTTTAAGTTTAAGGAAAATATTAAAAGTAGTATGTCGGTAGGTTCGCTTAAGCAAATATCTACTACTTTGAGGCGCTTGAGTAATGCAGGGTTATTAAACCGATACATAGACAGTAAAGCTCTTAATGAGTTATCAAATGAGAAAAAAGGAAAACAACATTTAGCTATCCCTACAACGATATATTCTCAACTTCTTCAACAAGTCGTAGAAGTCATTGAGTTATATCATCCACACAGATTCGAAATCTCATCGGTTATGAGAAAAACGATAGCTCATTTTGATAATGATCTACTTAAAAAAATACACGTTCATAGGTTAGATAAAAATGGAGCAAAATACTTTAATTACACTATGGTGAAATATGGTAATGAACTTGGAAAAGAAATACCTAATTTTAGATTTCACCTTAAAGGTGAATGGATTAAAAGTATAGTAAAGTATTGCTTAATGGTTGTTGTGATGTTTACTGGCATGAGAAGTCGAGAGTCGCGAACTACTAACCCAAATAGCTATAAGATATTCGCTGGTATACCAATGTTGTTTGGTAATACTTATAAAAGTAATAAAGGAGTCGCAAAGGAAGAGGTATGGGTAACCCATCCTATAGCCCTAAAAGCATTAGAGCTTGCCCACGACGCTACTATGTATGCTAGAGAACATTTTAAAAATGTCTTAGAAGAAAACTTTAGCGAAGGCTTAATTAGTAAAGATGAATATGATCGAGGTTCGGAAGAACTAGCGTCGTCATTTATTACAACGAGTTTGAGTAGTGAAAGATATAACAAAGTATTGTCTGGTTATACCTTATCACTTGGGAGCAAAGATTTTTTGAATCTAAAACAACTTGAAATAAAGGCAACTCATGAAGAAGTTGAAGAGTTTAATCTATTAAACCCTGACTGGTATGGTGAATTAAAAATAGGTGGTTCACTACCTAAATTGTCTTTACATGATCTAAGGCGCTCTTTTGCAGTTTTTATGGTAAGGAATAAGCTAGGTAATTTACAAACAATTAAGCACCAGCTCAAACACAAAAATATTAACATGAGTAATTGGTATGCAAATAATGCTGAACTTATTCGGTCTGAGGATTTATTAATTGACAAAAACTTAATGAGTGAAATTGATAAAACGACACAGAACCTAGCTATTGAAGCATTTGATGATATTTATAATGGTACTCAAAATTTATCCGGTGGAGGGAGTGTTCGTATTATAGAAGAGAGAGAAAAATTACTCGGTAAAGGCGAAACTATAGTTTTATCTCGCGATGAATTAGAGTCATTAGTTCGTAATGGTACAAAGTCGATTGTATTATTGCCAACAGGTGGTTACTGTACTAACTCATCATGTGAAAGAGTTTGCTCAATTGAGTCATTTGTAACAGAGAGTAAGCCATGCCAACACTTAATAATTACCGATAAAGGTGCAAAACAAATGGCTGCACAACGTAAACGGCTAATCGTAGCCTTTGAAAGTTTAAATGAAATGGGGGACTATGCGTATAGCCGTATTCTTATTGGCTACACTGTAAAAATTCGTCAACTTGAGCAAACGCTAAAATCACACAATATTGATTTTGAGCCCTTCATATACACCATCAAGGCAAATCATGAGTAGAGATAAACAAATAACAGAAGCTCGCTTATATGAAGCCTTACAGCGACTCTTAGATGGTCAGCAGCGGCACGTTAAGAGAAATGGCCGGTTGACACTAAATAAAATCAACACCGAAGCTCAGCTTGGAAATAGTTATATCCATAAATTTTCTGATTTCGTAGAGCACGCAAAACCTTTAATTAAGAAATATAATGATAACCGAGAAAGGTTGATGGTAGTTGGGTTAGATATTGAAATTAATACCTCACTATCTGAAGTAGATAAGTTAAAATCAGAGTTACTAAGAGAACGAACATTAAAACAAAAGTATCGTAAAGAACGAGATAATGCGCTTCAAGCAAGAAGCTTACTAGAACAAGCTTACTCAGAGCTGGTTAAAAGAGTTGCTGATTTACAGGATGAACGACAAGTGCATGAATACGTTGTTTCACCAATGAAACGATAACTTACTATTTTTATAGTCCCACCTTCATCGATACCGCTAACTATTATCACATCTAATAAAATTTATTCTTCTGTGATTCATTAACAGCACTGTGATTTTGAAACGATATTTGATATCGTTTCAAAAAATAATATTGAAAGCATTAATATGACTTTGATTTCAGGTATTAACAGAGGTAACTGCATTCTAAGCTCTATGGCTAAAGAGCGAGTCAAGAGTGGGGTTATAGATCAAGCACAAATTTTAGGTGTCAAAAACGCATATACAGTTGTTTTTGATGGTTCTGAGTGGGATGGTGAACCATTGGTGTTAAGTAGTTCTAGACAGCCTTACGAACCGCGTATTTTCAAAAGTTTAGACGGGGCTTTAGCTGAGTTGTTGCGTATAGGTCTAACTGAAGCATCAATCAAAATTACTAAAAAAACTGACGCAGAATAAAATCAGTATTACCTAAATCAAGAAAACAAATTCGGATACACAAAATGGCAATTAAAGAAGAAACACTTCATTCGAACATCGAGACAGTGAATAGCAAACAGCTTGCAGTCCTGAAAAAACATTTCCCTCAGTGCTTTGATAAGTCGGGCAACTTCATCCAAGAGAAGATGCTTGAAGTTGTTAATGCAAATGAAGTTGAGCTTTCAAAAGAATCATACACGTTGAATTGGCTTGGTAAGTCTTACGCTCGCTTATTGACTAACCTTCCACCTAAAACATTAATTAATGAAGACATTGCACATAATCAATTAGAGCAAAATAAAAACAGTAAAAACCTTCTTATCAAAGGCGATAACCTAGAAGTGCTTAAACATATGGTTAACGCTTACAGTGAGAAGGTAAAGATGATCTATATCGACCCTCCTTACAACACGGGTTCAGACGGCTTCGTTTACAATGATGATCGTAAATTCACTAAAGAACAATTAGTAGACTTAGCAGGTATAGACCTAGATGAAGCAACTCGTATTTTGGATTTCACGGACAAGGGTTCAAGTAGCCATAGTGCTTGGTTAACTTTCATTTACCCTCGACTGTATATTGCAAGAGAATTACTTGCAGATAATGGTGTGATTTTCATATCAATTGACGATCATGAAGTTAGTCAATTAAAGCTAGTTTGCGATGAAGTTTTTGGTGAGCAAAACTTTTCAGGGAACATAGTTAGAGCCACAGGTCAAACAACAGGACAAGATAGTGGTGGGTTAGGTTCATCTTTCGATTATATTCTCGTATATACAAAATTACAAAATGTCGATCTTAGTGGATTGCCACTCACTGAGCATGATTTAAAAAGGTTTCAAAACAAAGATACCAAAGGTAACTACGCATTCGATCAAATGAGAAAGACAGGGAGTAATGATAGAAGAGAGGATCGACCTAACATGTATTACGCTGTTATTGATCCTGATGGTAACGAGTTATATCCAATTGCTCCTGCTGGTTATGAAAGTTGTTGGCGTTTCGGTAAGCCTACATATGAACAATTAGTCAAAGATGACATGGTTCTTTGGAAAAAAACCAAACGTGATGGCGGTGAAATTTGGTGGCCATATATAAAATACTATCTCGAAGGGAGAACTAAGAGACCATCTCCTTTATGGACAGATCTTGACGGTAACAAAAAAGCAGCTCGAGACTTAAGAGCGTTATTCGATGGTGAAAAGTTATTTAGCTTTCCAAAACCAATACCTGTAATCAAAAACCTGATACATATCACCCCACAGTCATCCCAAGATGACATCATATTAGATTTTTTTGCTGGTTCTGGGTCAACGGCACACGCTGTGCTAGAAGCAAATGCTAATGACAATGGCAATAGACAATTTATAACAGTTCAGATTCCTGAAAAGCTAGATAATTCTTCAGAAGATTATGTGAATATTTTCGATTTAACTAAAGCACGAATCACCAAAGCTGCTGAAAAGATTCGTGAAGAACATCCTGATTTCCATGGTGATCTTGGATTCAAAGTTTTCGAAACTGTAGAAGATTTCAGAGTTGAAGATGATGACAAAGAGCTCTCTTTAATGACGATGACAATGTTTGATGATGTGATGCTTACCGATGAGCAATACCATACGCTTCTTACTACTTGGCGTTTGTATGATGGTAGTGAGTTGACAACACCTGTTCAAGATATTGACCTAGATAATTATATCGCTCACCTTTGTGATAATCGTTTATATATGATTGCATCTGACTTCTCTAGTGATGCTTTGAAAGCTCTTCTTTCGAGACTTGATACAGACAAGGAATTCTCGCCTAATAAAATTGTTTTCTTTAGTAAAAACTTTGATAGCGTGAAGCAAATGGAGCTAAACGAAGCGCTAAAAAGTTACGCTAATAAAAAGTCATTAGAAATTGATCTGGTAGGAAGAAACTAATGTCAAAGGGATTCACATTTGAGAAGAACCTGCCACACCAAAAAGCAGGTGTAGACGCATTGATGAGCATGTTTGTTGGGGCTGAACCTCAACAATCGGACGATCCTATCGTTCGCCTTAGAGCAAACCCTGTTCTTAGTATCACCGACCCTCAATACTATGCGAACATCAAAACAGTTCAAGAATTCAATGGAATCGAACATAAAAGAGAGCATTACAACGCTAAGAGTAACGTTATTGATATTTCGATGGAAACAGGTACAGGTAAGACTTATACCTATACTAAATCCATGTATGATCTCAACAAAGCATTTGGTATCAATAAGTTTATCGTCATCGTCCCAACGCTTTCAATTAAAGCAGGAACAGTCAATTTTCTGAAAAGTGATGCACTTAAAGAACATTTCCGTGATGATTATGAGCGTGAATTAAAAACTTATGTCGTAGAGAGTCAAAAAGGTTCAAGTAAAAAGAATACTAAATCTTTTATGCCTCAAGCGGTTCATGATTTTGTTGAAGCAAATAATTTTAATAAAAAACATATCCACGTATTGATTATCAACTCTGGAATGATTAACTCAAAATCATTGGTTGAGACTTACGACACAGGGTTGTTAGATAACAAATTCGATACACCTATTGATGCTATAAATGCCGTAAGACCGTTTATTATAATTGATGAACCTCACAAGTTCCCTACCGCTAAAAAAACATGGGACAATATCAGTAAGCTTAATGCTCAATACATTATTCGTTTTGGTGCAACTTTCAACGAAGATTACGAGAATTTAGTTTATCGCTTAACGGCTGTTGATGCATTTAACAATGATCTAGTAAAAGGGATTAACGCTTTTATTGAAGATGTTGTTGGTGATGACTTTGCAAACCTTAAACTCACTAAATCAACGGCTAAAGAAGCAACTTTTGAGTTAAACGAAAGTGGAACGAAAACCGTTTATAAACTTGCGAAAGGTGAGCCATTATCAAAGACTCATAGCGAGATTCATGACCTATATATCGAATCACTTAACACAAAAATGGTTGTGTTGAGTAATGGTATCGAACTTAAAGTCGGCAAGTCTATAAATCCTTATTCTTACTCGGACACGCTTGAAGATAATATGATCCGTAAAGCGATTAAGGAACATTTCAAGCTTGAGCGTGAATTATTGACTCAACGCCCAAGAATTAAGCCGTTATCGCTTTTCTTCATTGATGATATTGAAGGTTATCGTGATGGTAACAACCTCTCAGGTAGCCTAAAAACGAAGTTTGAAGAATGGGTTGTCGCAGAAGCTAAAGAATGTTTAAAAGTTGAAACGGATGCTTTCTATAGAGAATACCTAGAAAAGACTGTCAAAGATGTGTCAGTTGTTCATGGTGGCTATTTTTCAAAAGATAATAGTGATAAAGATGAAAAGATTGAACAAGAAATAAGTGAAATTTTACACGATAAAGAGCTACTCCTTTCGTTAGATAATCCAAGACGTTTTATTTTTAGTAAATGGACACTTCGTGAAGGTTGGGATTCACCTAATGTTTTCCAAATTTGTAAACTGCGCTCAAGCGGAAGCACAACATCAAAACTTCAAGAAGTTGGTCGTGGTCTTCGCCTACCTGTAAATGAGTATATGGGGAGAGTGAAAGACCGTGCATTCATGCTTAATTATTATGTGGATTTTACGGAAAAAGATTTTATAACTACTCTTGTTCAAGAGGTAAACGACTCTTCATTCAAAGAGACAGTGCCAAGCAAGTTGACTCAAGAAATCAAAGATAAAATTACAGCCGAATATCCTGATTTATCCTCATTTAAAATTATGTCGGATTTGTTGGGTGAAGGGATTATTGACGAAAATGAAAATCTACTTGGTGCTGATGCTTATACAAAGCTGAAATCTAGGTATCCTAATGCATTCCCAACTGGCGTTAAACCTAACAAAATTAAGGTTGATAATGGTGCTAAAAAAACGTCTAAGATGCGCGTTGGTAAGTTCGATGAGCTAAAAGAGCTTTGGGAGATGGTTAACCAAAAAGCGATTTTAGAATACAAGATTGCAAGTGAAGATGACTTCCTTGAGCTGTTCAAAAATTATCTGATTGAAGAGTCAGATAAGTTCAAGAAAACTGGTGTCCAGACTCGTATTGAAACTGTATACATACATAATGATACTGCAATGTCTAAGTCAATGTTTGGTAACGATGATGATTTCACCAAGTTCTCTACTATGACTTACAAAGAGTTTCTGAATCGTCTATCACAAGAAGCATTTATTAAATTGTCTACACTGCATAAAGCATTCGTAAGCGTGCAAAGCACCATAGATATAACAGATTACTTGAATATTCAAACAGTCCGAAAAATAAAATCAGGATTTAGTAAGTTTTTATTGAACAACTCATTTAATAAATTTGGTCTGGGCTATAACGTTATCTCAAACAGTATGCATCCAACGAAATTTACTGATGTACAAGGTGAACCAAGAAGTGAAGTAATGGCGAGTGACCTCGGTGTTTACAATGATGACGATCTCAAGCCTTTAGATACATACTTGTTTGAAGATGTTTTTTACGATTCTGAACTTGAAAAATTGAACATTACGGATGGTGAAATTGAATCGGTATCTGTGTTCACTAAAATTCCAAAAAACTCAATTAAGATCCCTGTATCTGGTGGTTATTCATACTCTCCTGACTTTGCGTATGTTGTTAAGACAAGTAAGGGCGACTTTTTAAATTTCATTATTGAAACGAAAAATGTTGATGGGAAGGATAGCCTTCGCAAAGAGGAAGAGCGCAAAATTGAACATGCCAAAGTGCTGTTTGAAAAGGTAAGCAAAGAGGTTAAAGTCGACTTTAAAACTCAGTTTGCTGATGATTTAATTTATGATTTGATTAAGCAACATACATAATTAAGTATGGATAATGCCCCTGTATTACAGGGGCATTATCAAATTTTATTATTATACTCGTTATTCGCTAGGTATCATTTTTAAAGCATCCTGTAGTTGCTCTTGAACAATCCCCCCTAAAAAAGAGCTTTTTTGAGCTGCAAATGATGCCGCATTACCCAAAGCCTGTTTATCAAGCCGAGATTTAGCTGCATATGTTGGCTTGACTCTTTTATGAACATCAAACCACCATTTATTGCTATACTTTTTAATTATTTTACTTTTGATGCGATTATATCGCTCTTTACTATCGGCACCTTCATACATTACTAAAACACTAGCCCAGATCATTTTTCGGTGAATGCTTAATGGTTTGTATTCTCTAACTATTAATTCAGCTCTAACATCTGGGTGAAGTAGTAATGTTCCATTTATTATTTTTCTCTCAATCCATTTAGGGGTTTTGCGCCCATCCCCTCGAAATTAACCTTAGTCTAAATTTTTAAGCTTTTTTCTAACTCTAATTACCGTACTTCGACTAACTCCAACTGCTTCAGCCGTTTTATTAATACTAAATCCAGCGTCAGTAAACGAGGCAATCCTATCATGAGCCTCTAAATCAGGCTGACGACCGTGATAAAGTCCCTTTTGCTGTGCTTTTACAATACCTTCTTTTTGCTTACGTTCACGTTCTCGATATTCTTTATATGCACTGGCCGCTAATATTTCTAACAGCATATTATTAATAGCACTAAGTATTGATCTCATAAAATCATCACTTGGAAAACTGCCAAATGTTAAATGACTGGTTGGTAGATCTAAACTAACAACACTAATTCCTTTTTCATTTATTGAGGCTACAAGAGTTTTCCAATCATCAGGGCTTAGCCTTGTTAAACGATCGATTGATTCAACTAACAAAACATCACCGGACTCTGATTCATCCAATAAACGAATTAGCTCTGGTCTATCTAAAGAATTACCAGATTTATTTTCTATATAAAAAGAAGCAATTCGTTTGCTGAAGCCAGAAACGAATTTTTTTAATGAGCTTTTTGCTCTATTTGCATCTTGCTCAGAAGTTGATGCTCGTAAATATGCTCTTATGAACATTTTTGCCTAATTAGGTCTATTTAGATGGTGTCATATCATATAGGTTTATTTAAGTGGTGTCATTACGTAATTGCCTGTGATATATTAACAGTATCTTTAGGGTGTACTCATGTAGAACTGCATGTAATAACACTAATTTGGACTTTGATAATGAAAAAGGATAAACCATACATTGTTGTGGTTTAATATTGTTGTAACAACGGTAACTTTACTTATTTAATAGAAGAAAAAACAAAATCAATTAGCGATGTTTAAACTGGTATTCATTGATGGTCACTTTAATTAGATATAAAGTAAGTAAACAAAAAGTCAGTAAGGTAATTGATAACGTGTCTAAACGAACCATAAGTATGTTGGCTAAAGAACTGAGTGTAAATGTCGAAACAATTCGCTTTTATGAACGCAAAGGCTTAATTAAACAACCACCAAAGCCTATGCAGGGCTATAGACATTACCCGAAAGAAACGGTAAATAGAATACATTTTATCAAGCGTTCTCAAGAATTAGGTTTTACGCTAAATGAGATTGAAGGGTTACTTGCGTTAAACGATAGTCCATGTAGTAAAGTACAAGAATTAGCTAATAAAAAACTGATCGCAGTACAAAAAAAGATGGCTGACTTGTTGTTGTTAGAACACGCTTTGGAAGAACATTTAGGACAATGCCAAAATAATGATGACGATAGCCACTGCCCAATAATTGATTCGTTGCAACCGAAGTAAATGATTCACTTAACTACCATTTCCCACTAAAACAGCATATCCAATTTTACTTCTGCGCCTTAATTCAAGTTAGCTTATTCCCCGTATCTGTCGTAGCAGATTATCAAAGATAAATTTTTTATAAATCACCCTTGACTCCGTACTTAGGTACATGCAATACACTTGCATTATCACTTAATGAGGTATCTATATGAATCAAAAAAAATCAAACCTTCCAATGATAGGAGGCATCATAGCAGCATTAGGCGCAGGCGTATGCTGTGTAGGTCCTTTGCTCCTGTTATTACTTGGGGTAAGTGGCTCATGGATTGGTAATTTAACTGCATTTGAACCCTATAGGCCATTATTTATCGCATTTGTAGTGTTGTTGTTTGGTTACTCAGGTTGGAAAATTTACCGTCCTGTAGAAGAGTGTGAGCCGGGAACGGCCTGTGCAATTCCTAAGAAACAGCAACAACGAAAAGTCATTTTCTGGCTGAGCGCTATAGTTGCGACAATTTTAGTGACCAGTAATTATTGGATACTTTTGTTTGCTTAATATACAGATCAAGAAATTTATAACATTTTAAAATTTGGAGCTAATTATGAAAAAATTATTATTAACCGCACTGCTTTCACTTTCTAGTTTTGGTGCTTTTGCTGAAGTAAAAACAGTTACACTGGAAGTGCCAACGATGAACTGTGCGACATGTCCAATCACAGTTAAAAAGTCATTAGAAAATGTTGATGGCGTTGAAAATGCGAAAGTTACCTACAAGCCTAAGCTAGCTGTTGTTTCTTTTGATGACACTAAAACCAACATCAATGCATTAATTGCAGCGACTACCAACGCTGGCTACCCTTCAAATTTAAAAAGTGAAAATAAGTAATGTTTAGCCCCTTAGAACTAGTTACGCGTATCGGAGATAAAGCAGGCTCTATAGGTGCACTTGTTTCGGCAATGGGATGCGCCATGTGTTTTCCTGCCATAGCGAATATTGCAGCAGCCTTAGGTATGGGGTTTTTAGGTCAATGGGAAGGATTATTTATTAATACCTTATTCCCACTATTTGCATCGTTAGCACTTGCCATGAATATCTTAGGTTGGTTTAGTCACCGCCAATGGCAACGCACTCTCATAGGCATAACTGGACCTGTTTTAGTCTTATTATCCTTATACCCTTGGTTTCAATATGGCTGGAGTTCATACGCTACCTATACTGGGTTAGGACTGATGGTTGCCGTATCAATTTGGGACATGGTTTCTCCAGCGAATAAGCGCTGTGACGATGAAACTTGTACCGCTTAACGTTTAAAGAGGAATAAAATATGTCAACGAATAGTTGTTGCTCGTCAGATAACTCTCAGCCAGAACAGTTACATGTCGCCATTATTGGTAGTGGCTCAGGAGCTTTTGCCAGTGCTATTAAAGCCGCAGAAGGCGGAGCAAGAGTTACTATCATTGAGGGAGCTGATGTTATCGGAGGTTGCTGTGTCAATGTAGGTTGTGTGCCTTCAAAAATATTGATCCGTGCTGCACAATTAGCGCACCAGCAGCGTACTAACCCGTTTGATGGTTTAGAGAATATTCAACCACAACTTAGCCGCTCCTTATTAGCACATCAGCAAACTGCTCGCGTTGAAGAATTACGTGGTGCTAAATATCAAAGTATTTTAGAGAATAACCCCGCGCTATCTTTACTTAAAGGTTATGCGCGTTTTAAAAATGAAAATACCTTGCTAGTTCAAATGGCTGATGGTAGTGAAGAAGAGTTAGTTGCAGATCGCATTTTAATTGCTACAGGCTCTACACCAAGCATTCCACCAATTGATGGGTTAGTTGATACACCTTATTGGACATCAACCGAAGCTTTATTTTCTGACGTGTTACCAAGTAGTCTGGTTGTCATCGGCTCTTCTGTTATCGCACTGGAAATTGCGCAAGCTTATGCCCGTTTGGGTAGTAGTGTAACAGTATTAGCGCGACATACGCTTTTATACGCAGAAGATCCGTTATTAGGTGAAAAGCTGACTGAATGCTTTGAAAAAGAAGGCATTCGTGTACTTAACAATACCCAAGCAAATCATGTTTCTTACAGTAATAATGGGTTTTCATTAGAAACTAACGAAGGCACATTAATCGCTGAAAAATTGCTTATCTCTACGGGTCGCCATGCAAATACTGGAAAGCTTGGTTTAGAAAATGTTGGTGTTGAAACAGATAAAAGTGGTGCCATTGTTGTTAATAGTATGATGGAAACATCAACAGCTAACATTTATGCCGCTGGAGATTGCTCCAATATGCCACAATTTGTTTATGTTGCTGCTGCTGCCGGAAGTAGGGCTGGAATTAATATGACAGGTGGAAATGCGCAACTCGACTTATCTACCATGCCTGCTGTTATATTCACCGACCCACAAGTTGCTACGGTAGGTCTAACCGAAGTACAAGCTTCAGCGGTAGGAATAAATACGATAAGTCGTGTACTTGATATGGAAAACGTACCAAGAGCTTTAGCAAATTTTGAAACGGATGGTTTTATCAAGTTGGTAGCTGAAGAATCCACGGGAAAACTGATAGGCGCACAAATTTTAGCCCATGAAGGCGGAGAACTGATTCAAAGTGCGGCTCTTGCTATTCATAATAAAATGACAGTCGAAGAATTGGCAGGTCAACTATTTCCGTATTTGACGATGGTTGAAGGATTGAAGTTATGCGCTCAAACCTTTAGCAAAGACGTTAAAGAGCTATCTTGCTGCGCAGGGTAATCATTTAACGGTAATGTACTTACAGAAATGTTAATGGAGTGCCAATTGATTGAATGTAATCAAGATATCTTAAGGCATTCCATTAACAACACAAATTGGAAGCATGCTAAATCATGATTAAATCTAAGGTTGAAAACATTCCTGTTGGTGAAGTCAGTTTTTTGACAGAGATACCTGACATCAATAAGTTCATTAGTAGTGATGATGATGCGTTGGATTTTCCTTTGAGTATTTCTCAACTGGCACTAGCTGCACAAACATCTGTCCATACGGTAAGAAATTATGTTCTTGAGAACTTAGTACACTGCGAAGAAAAAACTAAGTCAGGCCATTCACTTTACGGCTTATGTGCATTAAAGAGATTAAAGTTCATTCGAGCAGCAAGGGCGGCAGGTCTTCTTGTAGTTGATATCAAGCCATTACTAATGGCAATAGATGCAGGAGAAAGAAAAGTTCCTGAAGACATCCAAAAGCTGCTACTTACTAAAATCGAGCATAGAAAAGTATTTTTAAATCTAGTAACAAACCAAATTGAAGAGTTTTGCAATTAGAACAATTATAGAACAGTTCATGGCTCGACTAAAAACTTGTTAGCTTATCTGTTTTCTATCAATGTTAGCTTGTATATATCAAGCATATAGAATATCAACACCTCCAATTTTTAATGGCACTTTGATGCGCAGTACCTTTTGAATTAGAAATACAAACAGATGGCATTCTTTAACTTATTGATTCTACATCACTAAGTAAACCAGCTAAGTCGATTTCTTTGCGGTCTTTATTAAAGGCATATTCCCCATTTAGATTAATGTGTTGCCAAGCAACAGGTGAAAGCCGAGAAATAACATCAACCACATCTTGCCTACCGTTCCTCTCTTGGATTTGTAAAAATGCCGATAGTAACGCGGAATTATAATAAATAATGCAATTTGAAATGAGTCGAGCACAATCGTTCCATTGTGATACTTGGTAATCATTCTCCCCACGAAATTTATTGCCATTAACTGAAGTAATAGCACGTTTTAACTGATGGTATGCTGTAAACCCTGTATATTTTAATAACTTATTAATCAGCTTAGTTTTTGTTGTTGGTGATAAATCCTCAAGAGACATATCTTTATCGCTGAAATACTTGGATCTTACATAATCTAAATCATTACTGACTTGAGTAAATGAGAAATTAAATACTATTGGCCGTGACCTAAAGTAACCAAGCAGTAAGATAAAATACACTCTGGTTTCAATACGTCTTAATTCGTTGACGAGCCTTTGAGTTTCACTATCTAACGAAAAATAATCATCACGATCTTTACGGTTAAAATTGGGTAAGGCATAGAGTTCGTTGATTTCTGATTCGCTGAGAATTTGTATACGCTTGGTGTTTGATGAAGAAATAGTGGTAAGCCTTTCTTGTTATTTTTAATCAGCATACCTTAATCAATGAGGTTAATGTTTACCAGTCAACTGCTTAACATTACCATAAAGCCGATTTAAGCGACTAAAGTGGTAAACTTTTCATAAGATAGTTTACCACTGTGTATTATTACTTAAGAATACTAATGCCGATTTCGAGGGGATGGGCTAAATAATACAAACTGTGTTATTCAAGGGGTGAAGTCCAATGGTACGAAAAGTTACTCTAAGCGTGAAAATTCAAGCTAAGGTTAATTTCGAGGGGATGGGCGCAAAACCCCATTTAGGCTCTGCAAGATCATAAACTTTAAATTTGTCATCTTTGGGAAGGTCTTTAGTAATGACTCCCCATTCTTCAAGATCATCTGTAGAAATTAAGTTCTCTATCAATATTGCATGCTCCTGTGATAACTTTTCGAGCACCTCATAATATTTCATAATTTAAACCTCAGATATGCTTACTAGCTCATTGAACACCGTTTCCCACTAAAACGGTGGCTTATTATTTTATCGATTAGACATAATCACTAGTTTTATTCTCACGTTCAAAACTACCTGTCAAATTACATATAAATTGGCTCTTAAAGCAATAAAATCAGGTATAAGCTACTTCACAAAAATAAATCTTTAACCCTCATTTAAATTATTTTTTATAGGGCGACGAGACTGAGCTGATTTTCGTCTTGTCTTTGGCTTGAAAGATGACTTTCCTTTACCTTTTAGAGCCTGAAAGTCAATAGATTGAACATTCTGCACTAATCGGTTCAACTGTATTGTTAATGGTTGCATAAAGTTGTTATATGTCATCTCACGTTGGTTGATTGATTCAAGCTGTGACTCCCAGTGCGCGGTCATATCCGGTACAACCATTTTTTCAGGAAGTCCTGTAATTAATTCTTTACCTACATCAGTGGCGCGAATTTCTTTACCATTGCGTTTTAAAAACTGGCGTTTAAATAACAGTTCAATAATACCAGCTCTCGTTGCTTCAGTTCCAAGCCCATCAGTCTCACGCATTATTTTCTTTATCGATGAGTCTTGAACATACCTTGCAATACCTGTCATGGCAGATAGAAGCGATGCATCATTAAAGTACTTGGGTGGCGAAGTTTGTTTTTCAATAAGCTGGGCGTTAATACATTGAACCAGCTCATTTATTTTGACGTTTGGCAGTTTTTTAGCTGAAAAATCATTATCTGAGTTTTTATTGTTTGCTAATTTCGCTGGGAATAGTACTTTCCATCCTTGTGATATTACTTCTTTTTGTTTAGTAACGAATAGCCCACCTGAAATTTTTGTATCAATTTGTTTTTCTTGATATTCAAAATCTGAATAAAACTGAATTAAATATTGCCTTGCAATCAGCTCATAAATATTAGTTTGGAAAGAAGATAGATTACTCATATTTAACGTTTTACTTGTTGGTATTATTGCGTGGTGAGCGGTCACTTTTGAGTCATCCCACGCTCTACTTTTTAGGTTTAGATTTGCATTATCTACAGCTTCACCTAAGGCATTATGATTTGATTTAATGGCATTAGTAACTTGGTTAACTTCTTTTAAGTGCTCTTTAGGTAAGTGACGGCTGTCCGACCTCGGGTAGGTAATAAGTTGAAAACGCTCATAGAGCTCTTGGCATGTATCTAGTACATTTTGAGCGCTCATGCCAAAACGCTTTGAAGCATCAATTTGTAATGCAGATAAGCTATAAGGTAATGGGGGAGCTTGTTTCTTTATCGTCTCTTTAACATCAGCTACAACACCTTCTTTGTTTGTAATTTTTTCAACAACAGTCTCTACTAATTTTTTTGAAACTACATGGTTACCTTCATCCATATAAGGCTCGCAAGCCTTACTGGGTTTCCATTTTGCTTCATAGCATTCATCATCATTTGTTTTAAGGGTTGCTAATACTTCATAGAAAGGTTTAGAAACAAAATTTTCAATTTCCATATCACGATGAACGACTAAGCCTAAAACAGGGGTTTGAACTCGACCAATAGAAAGTACGCCCTGGTAACCGGATTTTTGTCCTTGAAGTGTACATAACCTAGTCATATTAATACCGTAAAGCCAATCGGCTCTGGCTCTGGCCAATGCTGAGGTAGCAAGAGGAATAAAATCAGAGTTTTTTTGCAGCGAATTTACTGACTTTTTTACAGCCGAAGGATTAAGATCACTTATTAAGCATCTCAATGTTTTAGCATTTTTAGCTTTAGATACACCACAAAAGTTAATTACTTCGTCGACTAAAATTTGGCCTTCTCTATCTGGATCACCTACATTGACCAGTTGATCGGCTTGTTTAATTAGCTTTTTGACAACTGAAAGCTGCTTCTTAGTTTTTGACTTAGCAACAAGTTTCCACTCATCAGGAATAATAGGCAAATGGTCAACTGACCATTTTTTGAATTCAGGATTGTAAAACTGAGGTTCTGCTTGTTCTAATAAGTGGCCTATGCACCAAGTGACGATATCACCGTTACCAGTTTCAGTGTAACCATCATTTTTTTTATGAGGCTTTGGTAATACAGCTATTAGAGCTCTGGCTAGGCTAGGCTTTTCAGCAATAAATAATCTCATTTTATATCTATTATTTGGTTTTAGCTTTTAACGGTGCTGTATATAATAACAGTATTTATGTGTTTGTACATTTACCTATCTAAAATGCTAATCTCATGGTTAGTATCTGATTTAATGAGTGAGCCGCAAGTTTTTCTATTTAACACAATTTTATAAACGCTCAATACAATAATAATTATCGGCTATAGGGATATATTAATGGCAGGAACAAAAGTAAAAGTATCTGGTTTTGAAATGCAGTTTTCAGAAGGTATTGAAGTCAATGACTTCTATCAAGAGCTTGAATCAATTAGTAAAACTCAAGATATTAATGTTGGGCAATATACTACAAGAGTTTTTACTAGGATTGTAGATGGTTTAGCTGTTGGATTAATTTTGACATTTAGGGATGATAAAAAAAAACTTGCAACAGAGAGGGATGACTCAGGGCAGTTGAAAGTTAATAGAGTTGAGTTAAAAGAAGATCAAACTAGTACTGAAGCGAGCTTGTTTTGTTTTAACCCTACGACCAAATGTGGTGTTTTTACGCATTATTCTGGTTCTGCCTCCGTTTCCGTTTACGCATCTATTTTTGGACAAGCCCATAAAAATGTTAAAAATAGATTGGTATCTCAAAAAGTTGATGAATACTCTAGGGGTGGTTCTCGCGGTGATATTAGTAAAATAAGGAGTAGAGTTCAAAGGGAGTTAGGTGGTTCTTTTAGTTTTAAATATATATATCAAGAGAAAGATTTAGACCAAATTTTAGATAATGTTAAATCTCTTTCAGAGGTTGAAGTCATAACAGAGCTTGGTGTACCGGATGAACCTATATTTCGACATATAGGTTCTATAGCTAAGAAAACAACACAGACTATTACTTTTCTAGATAAATTTAAAATTATAGATAATCTAAGAGGACATCTATCTAATTTTATACATGATGTTTTAGGGAAAAAAGATAAAAAATATGCATTAAGGCTTATTGGTGCCAGTTTAAGTGGGCAAAGAATACAGTATTGGATTGGTAATAATATTGAGGAGTATGGGCATTTTGATTATGACCAATATGTTGATGATCTTCCAGAGAAGGTTTGGGACGAATATTATGAATGCTCAGCCCTCGCAAATATAATTTCAATTGTGTTAAGAGGAAGTGAAACTTTTGGAGAAATTAAAAGTGTTAATAAATGGGATAAATATAAATCTTTATCTGACTCACTTCCAAAACCAGATCTTGAATCAGTTAAAACTGACTCCTTGAAATCAAATGAGGATTTTAAGGATGATAAACTGCCACCGCTACAGATAGAAATGTACCTATGATACCTTATGAATTAGCTATACAAATATTAGCTTATCAATCTAAGTGGAGTGTTGGTCTATTCACAGCAAGCATTACTCTTGCTAGTTTTCTTTTTACAATGAAATCATTTGTCATACAAACTGTAAAAGATAAAATATACGACACGGATAGTTACAAGAAGAAGATCAATCAGCGGAGAGCATCTGGCGCTAATATAGAATATTATGGTGCATTAAAGAGGTTAGCATTGCTGTTAAGATGGACAATACTCATAGCTTTAATAAACGCTATGTTCCAATTGATTTTAACTATTTTTAATTGTGTATGGCTTGCGCTTCTATGTTTATTGACAAGTGTTATTACAGGCTTCCTTTTCTTTTACGTCGTTTGGGTTGTTTCTGAAAATATTAGGGATTTGATTGCACAAGCAGAACAAAAGGCTGAAGATGAGGAGTAGCTCGCTTGCTAGTAACCCTGCGTAGTATTTTAATCGTTAAATTTTAGTTTTCCAATTTCATATGAGTGCAGCCTTCTAATTAATAGTACTAATAGTAGAAGGTTAATAATTCATTTTATAAAGATTAAGATCCAGTTAATTTCTTAATTAATCTTCGCTTCTCTTCAACTGACAAATTATCAATTAAACAAGCTAACTCTGCCGACTCTTGAGAATCACAAAATAAGTAATTTAAAGGTACGCTTAACTCATCGGCCATGCGCTGTAATGTTTGAATATCAGGAGTGTGTCTGTCTTTTTCGTAGTGATTCATCCTGCTACTTGCTGAGCTTTGATCCATGCCAATACGAATGCCTAATTCTTTTTGAGTCATGTTCGCTCGCTTACGAGCTTCTTTAAGCCTGATTGGGATTGGATTTGGTTTAGACACTTAGCTTTCATCTTGTTCACCTGAATAACTTAGATTGTCTAAGTTTTACTTATATTAGTATACTTAGCAATCCTAAGTTTATGTTGGTGGCCCATATGACTAAAGTAATTAAGCTCAATGAAAATATTTACCATCTTTTAGTAGAAAAAAACTTTAACCATTTTACAATCACTACACTGCGTAATACCTTGCAAGCGATTAATGATACTTATAAAGATCCTGATGAAGTTAGGCGCTTTGTTTATAGGCAGGTGATGCGCTTAGTTAATAAAGGGTTATTAATAAGGGATAGCAATCCAAGCCCTAAAAAGGCTCAATATAGTAAAACATCACTTTTTAAAGCTTCTCTTTTCACTAAAGTAGTTAAGTCTTCAAGTCTTGAATTTACAAAATCAAAAGAGGATACTGAATGTTTTCAGAGTGAGCTAGAACAAAAGAAAACTTTGTATGAAGAAGAATCACTCATGATAGCTAGTGAGATTGAAGAATATATTTGGCTTAATGATAAGTATCCGAATAATCGAGAAATAATTGTAGGCCTCCTCAAAAAAAAGCAATTGCGGTTATTATCACTAAAAGGAAAATTAGCTGCGCTAAATAATGTTCAGGAATTAAAGTAATCATTATTAAATTATGAAGTGAAGCTTATGCAATTTTATAATCTTTAAATTCGAGTAATGTTTAAAAAGTTGAGAATTTGATAATGAAAATTCTCACAAAATTTGTAAAGTTCAGTTTTATAGAGAATGATGGGGAAACCAAGACTACATATGGTTTTCTCATATTTTATATTAGTAAAAGTCAATTAGTGTTAACCTACCCACGCTCAGATAATCGTTATTTACCAAAAGATCATCACCAAGATGCAGCTGCGATACTAAAAGCGATTGCAGTAAATGGAGGCCAAAAAGCAGAATTTGTTAATGGAGCCGATGCAAAAAAACGAAGTAAATGTTTTAACGATTCAAAAGTAGCAGCTCACCACGCGATTGTACCAACAGCTAAACAGTTAAAAACTGTGAGTTTAGCAAGTGATGAAGAAAAAATTTATCAGTTAATAAGTCGACACTATTTAATTCAGTTTTATCCCGATTACATTTACAACGAAACCAAGGTAGAGGTAACTATAGCGGGTGGTTTATTCAAAGCTAATGCAAAACAAGATGTAAGCTTGGGTTTTAAATTGCTTATGGGTAAGTCAGAACTTAAAGAAGAAGCAACATTGCCTTATTTGGAAAAAGGCATGGTACTTACCTGTACTAAAGGTGAGGTGGTGCAAAAGCATACAACTCCTCCTGCTCATTTTACCGATGCAACCTTACTTGCTGCTATGACGGGAATTAGCCGTTATGTAAAAGACTCGCAAATCAAAAAAATATTAAAAGAGACAGATGGCCTTGGTACTGAAGCCACTCGCGCAGGTATCATTGAACTATTATTTAAACGTCGCTTTTTAAAACGTGAAGGAAAAGCAATTAAAGCAACTGAAACAGGTCTGGCACTAATTAGTGTATTACCTGAGGGGTTATCAAGCCCCGATTTAACTGCAAAATGGGAGGCGAGTTTAGGAGATATCGCTCAGCAAGCAATGAGTTATCAGCAATTTATACAGCCTTTGCTGGCTGATTTAACTAATTTTGTAAGCCAAGCAACTAACTGCGATAGTAATGTATTTGCACATTTGCCAAAAACATCGCCTAAGAAGCGTTTTGCTAAACGGTCAAAGAAAGCGCCGTATAAAAAGTCGAGTTACAAAAAAAGCCCTGCGGTAAATTAAACTCAGGACTTAAAAATAACCTTGAAGATTATTGATTGAATAATGCCGCAGCGGCATTGCTCATTGCAGTTATTCCTGTTGGAAGCGCTACTTTATAATCGGGAGCAAATTTACTTGAATGTAATGAAGGGAGTGTTTCATTATTTTTCATTGCATTTGTATATTGCTGTTGGTTAACTCCGCCTAACCAAAATAAAGTAATGGGGATGTTTTCATCTGTTCTACCATATAGCCCAAAGTCTTCACCAGCCATAACCGCTTTAGTTTCAAGTACATTTTTTACACCAATTGCATCAGCAATGGCATTCCTAACTATATTTGTTTGCTCCGGATTATTGTAAGTAGATGGAATCGATTCACTTTCATGAACATAAACTTCTGGGTAGAGCGCTTTTTCTAGACCTGCACTTTGTGCAATACCTGCAGTAATACGTTTAATCGCAGCAATTTGCGCGTTTCTAACTTCTGGGTTATAGCTACGCAGAGTAAGTTGTAGCTTTACTTCATCAGAGATTACATTGTGTTTTGAGCCGCCATGGATAGATCCAACAGTGATCACTGATGGTTCAAGAGGAGATAACTCACGACTCGTAATTGTTTGTAATGCTAAAATGGTGCGAGCAGCAATAATAACAGGGTCAACAGTCGTATGTGGATAGGCTCCATGGCCTCCTTTGCCTTTTATTGAAATATCAACTGAGTCGACGCTTGCCATAGTGTACTCATTTTTCAGAGCAATTTTTCCTGCAGGTACACTAGCACTAACATGTAAAGCTATAATATGATCGGGTTTTGCGTATTTGCTAAATAACCCCTCACTAAGCATTGCTTTTGCACCACCCCCAACTTCTTCAGCCGGTTGCGCAACCATCATTAAAGTACCTTGCCACGATTGTTTATTTTTAATTAGTTGTTGCGCGGTGCCTATAAATGAACTCATATGAATATCATGACCACAACCATGCATAACACCGACTTTGCTACCTTGTTTATTTAGTGTGGTAACAGTTGATGCGTATGCTTTTCCTGTTTGTTCTGTGATTGGTAAGCCATCAGTATCAGTTCGAATCATAACGGTGGGGCCTTGGCCATTTCTATATATACCTACAACGCCATAACCGCCAACGCTATTGGTTACATCAAACCCAAGCTTTTGAAGCTGCGAAGCCATTTTTTTACCTGTTTGCTGCTCATGATAAGACAGTTCAGGTGACTGGTGTAAATCTAGATAAAGCTTTTCTATTGCTGGCATACTTTTATTAAGATCCAACTTGAGTGTTTGCGCACTTAATAATGGGCTAACTAATAAACACAGTGCACTCGCATATACTAATTTCATATTTCCCTCATTTATATTGTATGCGTGTCTTAAATGATTTAGACACATGTCTTGTAATTATTATCTTCATCACCATATAAAAACCTAAATAGATGAACATGGCAATAACTCAATGAGCAATATAGTTAATCTTAACGCACAAAACCTTCAGCAAGTATTAGGTGAGACATCACAACAAAAGTTAGTATTACTTAACTTTTTTTCGCCTCAAAGCCCAGAATGTATTAGCCAAGCAGCTATTTTAGATAAGCTAGCCGCCGAATATAATAACTATATAGTTGTAGCAAACTTAGATTGTGATGCAGAGCAAGCTTTGGCCTCGCAACTTGCCCAGCAAGTAGGTTTACAAACCTTGCCTACTTTAGTGTTATTAAAAGACTCAGCTCCAGTTGATGTATTAGCGGGTGCACAAACAGAAAGCCAAGTACGTGATGTCCTATCTAAACACTTACCTGCGCAACAGGACCTATTGTTAGAGCAAGCCAAGCAAGCACTGGTTAATAGTGATTTAAATGCCGCGTTTAATTATGCTAAGCAAGCGTATGAGTTAGATAGTAGTAATGCGAGAATTAAATTAGTGCTTGCAGATATATGTATACAGATTCACAAACTAGATGAAGCCGCTGCATTAATAGAGACAATAGAAGCACAAGATCAAGATGCATACTTCAATAACATTAAAGCTAAATGTGAGGCTGCGCTAGAGGCAACTGATTCACCTGAAATAAAAGCATTGCAAGAAAGGGTAGCCAAGCATCCTAATGAGCTTGAATTACAAATGGAACTAAGTAACCTACTTAATGAAGCAGGAAGGAAAGAGGAAGCATTAGAAGTACTCTTTACTATTCTTAAGAAAGATCTGAATTTTGATGAGGCTAAGCCAAACTTCTTGGCTGTTATTGCGTCTTTACCAGATGGCGATGCGCTAGCTGCTAAATATCGTCGCAAGCTTTATAGCATTTTGTATTAACGATTAAGATAAACTCTCTATAAAAAGCACCTATGTTAAGGTGTTTTTTTGTTTCTGCGTTAGGATAGCCGGGTAAAAGCAAGGTTATCCACAGGGTTTTGTGGGTATCTTGTGTTTCTGGGTGGGGTATCTTTGGGGTAAAAATTAAATGCAAAAAAGCGTTTAAAAACGCTTGCGTTAAAATTGATTCGCCCTATAATGCGACCCCACTGAGACGGAGAACGCCAACGCATAGCGAGGCACGAGCTACTCAGTGAGTCGAGTAAAACTTAGTTCTGAAAACTTTCAAGTTTAGCAAAATTAAGTGTTGACAAAAAAATAGGAAAGCGTAATATGCGCAGCCCTAGCGAGATAAAGTTTAACGCTTTAATCGCAGCGTTCTTTAACAATATAAAGCAATCATCTGTGTGGGCACTCGTACAGATTGAGTTCTAACAGCCAAGCTTAGTTTACTAAGTAAGGCAAGCAAATTTAGAGTCTCAATTTAAACTGAGTGACCAACAGAATAATTACTTAGGTATTTATTCAGCACAGTCAATTCAATATCGAAAGATATTAAATAAATTCAGAATTCATTGAGCTGTCGAAAGACATAAAACTTTTTAATTGAAGAGTTTGATCATGGCTCAGAT
>NZ_JASDDF010000015.1:0-11632 GCF_030407535.1 Pseudoalteromonas sp. APC 3224
AGGGCTAAGAGACGCTGCGCTTTTAGAGGAAGTGATAAAAACAGAAAGCTTTCATTAATAAGGGGCTTAATCGTTAATGTTTACTCATTTACTCCTCATTCGCTTCTCTCAGTGCAATTAGATCATTAAAGAATTTATGCACAGAGAGGGCTAAGAGACGCTGCGCTTTTAGAGGTAGTAACAAAATAATTAGTCACTTAGCTTAGTGGCTTTATTTTCTCATTTACTTCTCATTCTCTTCTCTCAGTTCAATTAGATCATTAAAGAATTTATGCACAGAGAGGGCTAAGAGACGCTGCGCTTTTAAAGGAAGTGACAAAACAATTAATCACTTGGGTTAGTGGCTTTGGTTTCTAATTTAATAAACTATAATCAGGTTATAACGTTAGTTAAGCCTGAAACAAAGCAACTAATTCTTAAAGTTGCTATTGAATGAGGATAATCATGGACATTGACGAATTAACAAAAATAGTTATTGGGTGCGCTATTGAGGTACATAAAACTTTAGGGCCAGGACTATTAGAGTCAAGCTATGAATCTTGTTTAATGTATGAGTTATGTCAGGCTGGGTTAAATGTTAAAAATCAAGTTGAACTGCCAATAATTTATAAGGAACAATATATTGCAACAGGCTATAAGTTGGATATTTTATTATCAAGTGAATTAATAATTGAACTGAAGGCCGTTGATAAACTCCAACCTATTCACTCAGCGCAGTTGATTACATATATGAAGCTATCAAATATAAATACGGGCTTATTAATTAACTTTAATACACTAAAGTTAGTTGATGGTATCAAGCGCTTTAATTTATGATTTTTAACTCAACTTGATAGTTAATATTCTCTTAAGTGAAGATGCACAAAGAGGGTTAAGAGACACTGCGCTTTAGAGGAAGTGACAAAAACAGAAAGCTTTCATTAATAAGGGGCTTAATCGTTAGTGTTTACTCATTTACTTCTCATTCGATTCTTTCAGTGCAATTAGATCATTAAATAATTTATGCACAGAGAGGGCTAAGAGACGCTGCGCTTTTAGAGGTAGTAACAAAATAATTAGTCACTTAGCTTAGTGGCTTTATTTTCTCATTTACTTCTCATTCGCTTCTCTCAGTTCAATAAGATCTTTAAGAAAATTATACACAAAGAGGGCTAAGAGACGCTGCGCTTTAGAGGAAGTGACAAAAACAGAAAGCTTTCATTAATAAGGGTCTTAATCGTTAATGTTTTCTCATTTACTCCTCATTCGCTTCTCTCAGTGCAATAAGATTTTCAGGAAATTATGTACAAAGAAAACTAAGAAGTGCTGTGATTACAGAAGTTAAACTTCATGTTTTGGTAGTCGGGTTTCGAGGATAAGCCTAAAACCTACCACCTAATCCCTAGCCCCTTTATTTTTTTTAACCACAGTATTTATTAAACATCCAACTGCCTCTAACCGCCTCAAAATGAGTTCCAAATTGAAGCGATAAACACACAATTGGTAAACGGTTCATTTCTTTAGCCATGCTAAAAATTTTATTAAATTTATAACCATATTTAGAGGCTAATTTAAGCTCGTTCACATAAAGGGCTTTGTAGATGGGGGGTAGTTCATTCCAGTGCATTAACACAATTTGAATAATACCTAAGTGAACATCTAACTTATATGGGCCAACTTTTTTAGCTTGCTGAATATAATTATATACCCGCTCGGTAGGCCCCTCTTGATAGCTGACAACTTGCGCCAAGCTTATCCAGGTTAGTGCCCAAGTTTGCCTTAACTCAACCGACTTTAACAACGCTTGCTCAGCTTGTTGATATGTTTGCTGAGTATGTTCGATTTGCTCAATTGATGTTGTATCAATACCGGCTAAACCTAGCATTTTTATATGGGCTAAAAAGTGCCAATAATGAGGATGCTCAGGATCCATATTAGTAGCCAAGGTAATCGCATTTTCTGCCGCCTGAAGCGATGAGCCAGACAAAGCGCCACCTGACTCTTGCACAATATTTAGGGCATTAAAGTACCACGCATTTGCGCGCATACTTTGCATACTTGTATAAGCAATAACAAGTACTATCATGGCTAAAATAACAGCAGGAACTGCCTTGAACATGTTTAATTTAGTCATTAAATAAACACTCGGTTAGCTGCAGCGGGTTAGTTACAAAAAGCGTTGTGGCCTGCTCTTCACCTATTAACTGCGCTACTGTTTTTCTAGCTTGGCTCAATATAGGCGGGCGGCGCTTTACTGAATGCGCATCAGAGGCAACATAGTTTACTAACCCATCTTTTAACATTTGTAACGCTATAGTTTGTGCGCTTTCTCCCCACTCACCTTCAATACTCGATGCCGTTAACTGAAAGTCGCAGCCTAACTGCTTTAAGTGTTCAATGTAATAAAGGTTTGACTGAATATCGCGATTACGCTCTGGGTGCGGAATAATAACGCGTATATTTTGTTTAGCGAGCCACTGAATAAACTTATCGTAACCTTGCGGCATGTGTGAATGCGGTAACTCTAATAGCAACACGTTTTTGTCTGCCATTTTACCAATAAAAGGCAGTTTATTAGCCATCACCATTGCCATAAGCTCTATGTCTAAACGTACTTCAGCAGCGGCAGCTAATTTAACATTAATACCTTCTTTTTTTGCCTCTCGCTTTAAACTCTCTAAATCGTTTTTTATTTGATCAGTCGCATTGTTAAAGCGACCTACATGTATATGTGGCGTTGCCACCATATGAGTAATGCCATCGTTTTCAGCCAATTTTAAAAGCGCTAAAGATTCTGTTAAATCTTTAGCGCCATCATCAATACTCGGCAAAATATGCGTATGAATATCAAACATAAACTAACTTAGTTACGCTTGTGGCTTTTCAGGTTGCTGTGAGTAATCGTAATAATCATAGTAGCCATGGCTATGCTCATCTTTAGATTTACTCATATCGACCTTATTAAGTACTACACCGGCAACGTGGGCTTTTACTTCAAATAAACGCTCAAGGCCCGCTGTAATTGGTTTAATACGGGTAATGTCTGATTTAACAACATAAACAACCGAATCAACACTTTGTGCAATTACCAATGCATCACTTACTGCTTGCGTAGGCGGTGTATCAACAATAATATGATCGTACTGCGCTTTTAACTCACTAAGCAATTGTTCAAAGCGTGGGCTTGACAACAACTCAAGTGGATTAGATGGTATTTGCCCACTTGGCATAATTGTTACACCCGATTGCGTGTCAACATGAACACACTCAGCTAATTGCTCAGTACCAATCATTAAATTACTTAAACCTGGGTGAAATACCGGTATATCAAAACGTTTAGCTAACGTTGGTTTACGTAAATCGGCATCAATCAGTAATACCTTGCCCATTTGTGCCAACGACATCGCTAAATTAGCAGAGGTAGTCGTTTTACCTTCCCCTGGGGAGGTAGAGGTAACCGCAATAACCTGATGCGCTCTGTCTAAATGGGTAAGCAATAAACTAGTGCGGAAGGTACGTACCGATTCGGCAAAACGACGATAGCTATCCTCTAAATAAGCATGGATCGGAAAATAGCTCTTTTTAGGAACCGCAACATGCGGTAATAACCCTAACATACGTTGAGCGAGTTTATTTTCTACATCATTTTTATTCTTAACTGTGTCGTTTAAGGCATCAAAAACAAAAGTCATTACTACCGCAAAACCAAAACTGGCAACAAAGGCTAAAATAACAATCAGCTTTTTATTAGGCTTGCTTGGGTCTTTTGGAGCATAAGCACGGTCTGTAAAACGAGCTGCAGCTGAGCTAAAGTCACTAGTTACTTCGGTTTCTTTAGAGCGTGACAAAAAGGTATTAAAAATATTACGATTCGTTTCAACTTCACGTTTTAATTGATTATATTGAGTTTCTTTACGGGTAATATCTTGATATTCAGAACGAATTTTAGCTAAATCGCGCTCAAGCGCATTTACAGTTCGCGTTGTTCTATTAAGCTCTTTTTCAATACCGGTAATTAAGCCTTTAATTTGCTTATTAAGGTTAGATTTAACTGTAGCAAGTTCAGATTTAGCTGAAATCATTTTTGGGTGTTTAGGGCCGTAAACCTCACTAAGCTCACTTACCTTACGCTCAACCAATACAACTTCGCGTTTAACGTCTTGTACAACACGATGCGAGGTAATTTCAGGCATACTGCCAAGTAACTCTATGTTATCGTTGCCATATTCGTTAATAACACGATTAATACTTTCAAGGTTATTTTTAGTCGCTCGCGCATCAACTAGCTGTTTTGAGGTTTGCTCTAATTCTTGAGTAACTAAACCTGCAATACCTTCAATATCAACCAACTTCTGTTCTTCTCGGTAAGCTTGTAAACGCACTTCAGAGCTATCTAGTTGTATACGTAATTCAGATAAGCGCGTATTTAACCAGCTAGACGCTTGCTGGGTTATTCCCATTTTAGCGCGCATTTGGCTTTCTATGTAAACTTCGCCGACCGTATTTGCCACCAAAGCGGCTAACTTAGGATCGCTCGACTCAAAACTTACTTGCACTAACTGTGTTTTACGAATAGGAGACACAGTTAAGCGAGGCTTAAAAGCAGCAAGCAAACCTAACATCTCACGCTCAGCTTGTTCTTCCTCTGTAATAACAGAATCCTCTTTTTTATTTAAAAAAGGTAACAGCTGCTTAACCATGCCTTTTAACTCACTTGTAAGCGAAGGTTTAGCAATAAAGTCAGTATGCTGTTTTAAATTAAGTTTAGTAATTACTTCTCGAGCAACCGTGTTTGACTTAATCACTTCAAACTGGGTTGAATAATACTCTTTTTTGGTAGAGTCTAAACCATATATTTCATCAAAGCTTACTGCTTTTGTTTGCTCCGACTCAATTAATAAAGTGGCCGTGGCTACATACCTAGGTGTTAACGTTAAAGCGACCATGATGGTTAATAGTGTAGCAACAATAGCAAAACCCAATATTTTCCATATGCTTTGCTTAATAATATTAAGATAAGCACCTAAATCAATTAGTTCCTCGTTATTGCTAGGCTTTTCAGAGTGTGTATTCATTTTATTATTACTGCCTTAAACTGCTTAAAACAAGCGTTGCTCTATTTTTATGGTATCACCCGCTGCAATTTGGCTATTTAAACTACCTTTTTGTTGCTGCTGTTTGGTTTGCTCTTTAAAAATAAATATTTTATCAACCGAGGCACGTTCAGTTAGGCCACCGGCCAGTGCAATAGCTTGATTTACTGTCATAGCAGGCTGATAAGGGTATCCACCCGGCTTTTTAACTTCACCATGTATGTAAAAAGGGCGGTATTCTACCACTTGCGCGTACACATTAGGTTTAACTAAATAATCAGGCTGTAATCCACTAATTATTGTTTGTTCAACTTGCGAAACGCTTAACCCAACTAGTTTAACCTTACCTAAAAACGGGTAGTTAATCTCACCACTATTGCCTAGTAGAGAGGTTACGTCTAAATCAGGCTGACCAAACACTTTAATTTCTATTTTGTCGCCTGCGCCTAATATGTAGTTTTGCGAATCACTCGCAAAACTACCAAAACTGAGTAACAGAATTAGGCCAATTAAAGTTCTAACCTTCATTCATTACCCTTTAATGCAAATGTAAAATTAAGGCCAACAATAACGCGATCAAATTCAATATTGGCTTGAGTTGAATTACGATCAATAAAATCAACATAACCGGTGATCATTCCTAAGTTATTAGCTAAATAATTTAAGCCTAGGCGGGCATTTTTAACTTTGTCTTTACGGTTAAAGTTACCTGAGTACTGCTGTTCAACGTAATTAGCACTTACTACCGAGCTTAAATATTCGCTCCAATCATGTTGCCATGTTGCACCATAAACACTCTCTTTAATGTAATCGCCTTGTACTAAAGGATCTTTGGCTGCACGGCTGGTAACTAGTTGCAAGGTTGAATAAGTCAATGGCTTCCAAACTGCAGCCGCTTCCCAACTTAAACCACTAAAGTTATCACGCTGGTTCGACTCAAAATCCTTATTTTGGTAACCCACTTTAAACGAGCCAGTAGTAACAGCAGTGGCTTCCCACTCCATACCTAACAATACTTTAACGTCATTTGAATCACGGGAAATACCGTTTGAGTCAATTACATCGTACTGGTAGTTTTCTTGCTTTACCTCTAAAAAGGCACGGGTACCAGCTTGGGTATTATAGTAGCCAGTAATACCTAACATAGGCTTGTCGTAATCACGAAATTGCGATATGGCCGTAAAGTTTTGGTAATTCTTATTATAATAACCTGCGGTTAAAGCAAACATTGCTTTAGAGCTTTGTGCGCCATACTCATAGCGAGCTGTTAGGTTTTGTTGTTGATAGTTTACAAGTTCATCTAGCGCACTGCCCTGCCCTTCAGTTAATCCACCACCACGAGGCTCGTATAACCAATCGGCGTTACCAGTTACATCTAGTCTATGTTGGCTAGTAAACTCTTTATGTACACCCGCACCTAAATTAACTTGAGTAAAGTTATCAGTGGTATCTTTATTATGAAACGACGTGCTAGATGCAATATCAAATTTATAACTGTCGGGGCCATCTTCAATTAATGCGTTTAAGCTGGGCGCAATATTCCATATCAAACGTGTTTGTGTAGCCGACGGCGTCATAAAAAAGTTGTCGTTACTACTTACACCAAGCTGCAGCATTGGCGTAACTTCAGCGCCATCTTTAGTCATTACACTGCCAGGTTGTAATTCTACTGCCGATAAGGGTGCAGAAACCCCTAACGCAACAAGTAAAGTGGTAATTATATTAGTACGCATTTTCACTTTTAAATCCCTTAAAAATTGTCATAAAAATTATTTTCACATCAAACCACAAAGACCAATGTTTAATGTAATGTAAGTCGTATTCAACTCGCTTAGCCATTTTATCAAGCGTATCGGTTTCGCCGCGCCAGCCATTAATTTGTGCCCAACCGGTAATACCCGGTTTAGTTTTATGCCTAAACATATAAAACTCTACTTTTTGGCGGTACTCTTCGTTGTGCGCCACCGCATGAGGCCTAGGGCCAACAATAGACATATCGCCTTTTAAAACATTTATAAACTGTGGTAATTCATCAAGGCTAGTGCGTCGCAAAAAGCCACCTAACGGGGTAATTCGGGCATCGTTTTTTGTTGCCTGAGTGACCACATCGCTATTTTCGGTCACTGTCATAGAACGAAACTTCCACACTTTTATTTTTTGCCCATCTAAACCGTAGCGGTCTTGCTTAAAAATAATAGGCCCCTTAGATGTCAGCTTGATTGCGGCTGCAATCGCTAATAAAACCGGAGTAATTAAGGTAACAATAATGGCTGAAACTACTATATCTTCTGTGCGCTTTATGAACTCATGGGCGCCAATACATGGTGCTTCAAACACGCTTAATGTATCTACGTCACCCACATGTTCAATTCGGGCGTGTATTAAGTTTGAAAGCAAAAAGTCGGGCACTACGTGCACATCTACCGTGGTATTACCTAGCTGCAATAAAATATCAGCTATGCGTTTTTGCGCTTTCATAGGGAGCGCAATGTAAAGTATGTCTATTTCACCATTACGAGCAGCATCAACAGCGCTTTGTATTGTTCCTTCAACACCTTGGTGTTCCAGTTGTTCAAACAAGCGTTCAGGGTTTCTATCGTCATAAAAACCTTTAAAGTTAAAACCTAACTCATCGTGTTTAACAATTTCAGTATGCAAGTATGCAGCAGATTCTGTTGCGCCAATAATGGCAACATTACGTTGAGATAAGCCTAATTTACGGCGACTACGTTTATATAAGTACACTCCCAAGCGCCAAATATATAAATACGTAACACTTAGCGTAAACCAAATAATTACACCCACACGTGAAAGTGATTCACTAAACTTAAAAATAAAAGACACTACTAGTAAAAACGCAAAAGCAATTAAAACGCTAGCCCATGCACACATGACCATTGTTCTAAATTTACCAGCGCGCCAAGAGCGATAAGTAGAAAACAGCTCAGCACTGTATAAATAGCTAAGCGCAACAGTAAGCGCAGAAGCGGCATAAATAGGAGTAAGTTTAAAATTGTAAAGTAGGGCTGCGCACTGAAAAGCTAAAAATAACGCAAATATATCAAATAGTCGGTAAAAGTTGGCATCAGAGGAACCTGAAGGTTTGAAAGTCCTTGGAGATGTCATTTTGCTTAATTCCTTATAGCTAATCTAGCGTGGGGGGAGCCCCCACAAAATCCACGCGAATGATATAGCATTAGCTGTTTTTGTTCAATTGCTTATACCGACAAAAGTACTAACTATTTTGTAACTAACATTACAATGAGCTTTTGGGTACAAATAAAATATTAACTCATTAAATAAGACATGTTAACTGAATAAAGCCTTGAACCAACGCCAAATTCCAAATGAATAACCTTCAAACATATCAATGCCCAATGCAGATTTAATCAAATATAAAACCAGCAATATAAGTAAAGTCACAAATGAAACTGCAGAGCTTATAATTACAGCTTGTGCCAACTTTGCAAATTTTTGCTCTTTTAAGCTTAATTCACGCCTGTTTCGCCCCGCCAAGAAAACATAGTAATATCGATATTTAAAAAGCTTAACTACACCTCTGCAGTCAACAGCGTGGTTACCCCACTGCCTAGCGCCAATGGCAATTTTTAAATGCGCAAGCTGCTCATCGGTAAAGGTAGTTTGAATATTTTTAGGCATTCGCTCTAGTAAATTTCTAATAGCTGGGTCTTGCTGTAAATTTGACAAAAAAACCTCAAATTGAACTTAGTTCTTTATCACCAACCTTTTTAAAAAATAAAAAAGCCAATTAAAGTAATTGGCTTTGATTAAAAAAGTTGGCTTATTTTAAGTTAGCTGAACGGAAAGTGTTCGTTTTCTCCCAGCTATTTTCTGGCTGTAGTGGTAATGAACCATTTTGATTTATATTTGTGCCTGAGAACGAATGTTGATTCCATACACGCGTAGCCGAAGACCATTTACAGCTTCCTGTCGTTTTGACCGAAACACCATTGGTACCTGTAGCACCTTCTGGCAATAAAAACTCATTAGAAACAGATACTATTTCACCTGAGCCATCACCATCTAAATCAACTATGATTGGATATTCCCATATAGTACCTGATGATTGTGGCGACTTATAAATTAGTTGATTTTCAGATGCACTAAATACATTTAGACCAGATTCATCAACATTAATAATTTCATCTTTACCATCATGGTTAAAGTCATATGTAATAACGCCACTACGTTTGCTAGACGCATCATTAATACTAAAGGAGTTAATTAAGACGCCTTGCTTATTGAGTACCTTAATTAATTCACCACCTGCGACTACAATATCAGGCTCACCATCTCCATCGACATCACCAATAGAGGGAACACCACCCCCAGAGTCTTCTGATTGGTATTCCCAAATAATTGTTCCATCATGTTCTAAGAGCTTGATGCTGCCATCTAAATCCGTTAAAACAATCTCAGGATATGCATCATTATCAAAGTTACCAATTGCTGAAAAGCCCTGTTGTGTATTTTTATTCCAAAGCACGTTTCCATCCTTCGTAAATAATACACCATTAGCCAGAATTTCCTGCTGGCCGCCAAGATCAGAATCAAAAGCAATTGAGTCAATAACTGTAAAATTACCTTTGTTGTAATCTACAGGCTTTTGAAGTTTAACTATAGAGTCATCAACAAGACTAACAATACTATTACCGATTATAAATTCAGCATTACCATCACCATCTAAATCTGAGATTGATGAGTTTCCGTATGCGAACCCTTTTGGAATAGCTTTTATTAACTCACCAGAATTGCTGTAGATTTTATAACTACTATCGCTAGAGTCTCTTACTATAACTTCTACCAAACCATCGTTATTAACATCAGCCGCAGAAATTGAATAAGTCGAAGTAGCCTTTATTGTCTTATAGTCGAAAGTTCCATCGAGGTTTTCAGTTTTCCATAGTTCTTCGCCGTCAATACCACTTAAAGCCCTAACAATCCCTTGCGCACGGTAGTTAGCAAGATTGAAGGTTACAGCTAAAATATCTGTTACATCTTTGTCATCAATGAAACCATCACCATTGTCATCATTAAGATTTACAGCAATGGGTGTTGAAATCACTTGGTTATACTCAGGTAAGAATTCGCTGCTGCTCCAACTCCACTTATCAACTATATTAATTTCATTACAAATTGGGTCTACGCCAGAAGGTAAATTACCGTCAAACTCACCGCCTAACAATGCCATTGAACCATAAAAGCTTTTACCAATAACTGGCATTTTAGCTGTTCCATAAACACCTCTGATATCAGCGTAAGGGGCCAATACAACACCTTGCCAACGGTTACCTTTAATGTTCAGTTTTTCTGCATTAGTGAAGTTAAATACAGTTTTGGTTGCATGATTGCGTAAACGCCAAAAGCTTTTACCTTTAACGTTAACATTGTCGTCGCCAGTAATATTAAAGATAACTGTTGCATCAGCAGGAATGCCCCACACTTTAAATGTGTGAGCTTTAGCAAATTGGCGTGCATCTAAATTAAATACCTGCGTGTCTGAGCGACCATCGCCTTCTAAGTAAAGGCCACCCCATTTACTTTGTACTGTTCCCGTAGCATCAAGCTTACCTAACTCAGCGCTTAAATCTTTGTAGTATTGCTCTTGTTCATCAAAATCAAATGGCATGGTTGATTCATCTTGATTTGAAGCTATTGTAGAATTTCGCTCCATGCCCCATTGAACACTCCAGCTAACATCAGTACCACCACCGGCAATCATGCTACCAACGAACTGGCGCCCTATTTTATAATCGATGCTTGATTCACTAATTAAGTAGTATTCATTTGGGTTAGACGGGCGTAAAAAGCCTACACTATAACCTTTTATGTCGATTTTACCTGCTGCTATAGCGCCATCAGCACGGCCAACATTCGATTTAAAGTCGTCAAAAACAAATGCAGAAAAGTTGTTGGCAACACCTAGGTCAGCAGCAAGCGTTGATGAGCTGGCTAAACTAAGTGCAATTACAGCACTCAATTTCTTAAGTTTAAGCAAAGAGTTTGTCATTTTATCCCTCAAAAAATGAAAGTGCTGTGTAGGCACCAAATTGATATTATTTGTTTAACGAAGGTATCGTTTCGTTAAGTTTCTGTGGGCATTATATATACAAAAAACTCAAAAAGGAACAAAAACACTACAAAAGTACTAAATTTAGTAAAGCTTTAAAGAAACGAAACTTTAATTCAATAACTTACAAGTTAAAATTAATTTCAAAAAGCCAAAAAACCCCCAAAAGAACCAGTAAATGTTTAATTATTGTTAACGGCATTGCAGGTGTATTTAAGTTAAAGCAGTTTGAACGCTTTTTTCAAACGGTTCTTTAAATAGGTTGCTTGATTACTGATAAAAGAGATATTAGGCTAATGAGGGCTTTACAGAATAAATAAAAATCTATAGAAAAACACAGTATTCTCACTTTCCCAGAGGTATTACTTTAATTAAGTAAGCCTCTGATGGTTGTTCTGCTAACCCTAACAACTTTGGTTTCAACTTCAAAAATGTATTAATATTTCTAACATCATTTCTGAGGATATGT
>NZ_JASDDF010000019.1:0-65451 GCF_030407535.1 Pseudoalteromonas sp. APC 3224
ATGATGGACTTGAACCATCGACCAATGGATTAAAAGTCCACTGCTCTACCAACTGAGCTAATGACCCGCTCTGGTTTACTTATAAAAAGTAAGGCTGCGTAAATCCGCCGATTATAGCCATTCAGTAAAGAATGGTGGGTCATGATGGACTTGAACCATCGACCAATGGATTAAAAGTCCACTGCTCTACCAACTGAGCTAATGACCCGCTCTTTTTGTCGCATTTCGAGTGGGGTTACCATTCGTTTGCTGCGGGCGCTTATAATACTTATTTATAAAATGAGTGCAACCGAAATTGTCTCTTTTTTTAAGTTTTTATGTCTAGTTGAGCAAATTTAGACCGCTTATGACAAAAAGCAGTCTAATCAAGCATCAACATTTATTTTGATAAGCGATCTGTGGCTAGTTTAGCAGCAGTTGTACTTGGGTACTGATTGATTAGCTCATTCAGTATTTTTTGCGCTTCAGCCTTTAACCCTTGCTCTTGTAAAAGTGTACCAAGCTTTAACATTGCATCTGGGCGCTTATTTGAGTTTGGAAATTCGTTAACAACTACTTTGAAATGCTCGGCTGCTTTTACACCGTCATTTTTAATCGTTAATAATTGCCCAAGCCAATAATGTGCGTTTGAGGTGTACACTGAATTTGGATACGTTGTTAAGAACGCTTGAAATTCTGGAATAGCTTGGTCATAGCGCTTATCTTTCATTATAAGCGCAACAGCACGCTCGTACGCTTCGTTTTCAGATAAATCACTGCTGTAGCTCTGATCGCTACCTGGTTGCGTGTAGTCTGTTGTAGGCGCTGGAGTAGCCGGCTTAGCATATGCTTGGCTAACACGGTTTTCTATTTCTTGATAAAGCTCGCGCTGGCGCTGCAATACCTTTTCAAGTTTATAGCTTTGCTCTTCGGTAACACCGCGAATTTGACTCACTTCATCTTGCAGTAAGTTAAGCTGTTGTTGTAACTCTACTTGTAAGAAATTACGCTGTTGCATCATCTTTTCAAGCGTTTCTAAACGCTTTTCAATGCTCGACTGTGAACTTGCAGCTTCTGAAACAGGAGCGGGAGCAGCCATTAACTGGGTGCTCCCGCTCAATATCATGGCTGCCAAAATAATTTTCGGCTTCATAATATCTCTTATCTTAGTAAACTAGTACCGCACGGCGGTTTTTAGCGAAAGCTTCTTCAGTGCGAGATTTAACCATTGGCTTCTCTTCACCGTAGCTAACTACTGACATTTGGCTTGCAGAAACACCTAAGCTTTGTAGGTATTTTTCAACTGCTTGTCCACGGTGCTCACCAAGTGCAATGTTGTACTCTGGCGTACCGCGCTCATCTGCGTGGCCTTCGATTAATACTTTAACAGAAGGATTTTTAACTAAAAACTCAGCGTGTGCACGAAGTAGCTCGCCGTATTGACCTTGAATCGTTGCAGTGTCAAAACCAAAGTAAATGATTTGCTCTTGACGAAGCGCTTCGTACTTTTGACGAAGTTGCTCTTCAGCTTGTTGCTCTGGCGTCATTGTTGCTACTTCAACTGTATCAGTTGTTGTTTGCTCAACAGTTGCTTGGTTAGACTGGTTGGCTGCATTTTCATCGATATCTGAAGATGAGCTACAAGCTGCTAGTGTCATTACTGGCACAGCAATTAGCAGGCCTTTAAGTATTTTGTTAAGTTGCATTGAGTAGATTCCTATTTTGAGTAAACCAGCAATTATTACTGTAAATATGGCGACCAAGCCGGTGCCTTCACTTGTCCATCAAGCACAGGTAAGCGTGCTTTAAAACGGCCGTCCATCGATACTAGCGCAAGTACCTGTTTATTATTATGGAGCGTGCTGTATATAATCATCGAGCCATTTGGCGCTATGCTCGGCGATTCATCAAGGCGAGTTCGAGTTAAAACTTGGAACGCACCTGTAGCCAACTCTTTCTTAGCAAGATGATACTGTCCGTTAGTACGGTTTACCATCACTAATTCTTTCCCGTCTGGTGAAATAGAACCCGCTAGGTTCATGTCACCGTCAAAGGTTAATCTTTGAGATCTGCCAGTTTTTAAATTTAACTTATAAATCTGAGCATTACCACCCCTTTCCGACGTAAATACTATATCTTGACCATTTGGGTACCACGAAGGTTCGGTATCTATACTACGATGGCGTGTTAATCGGGTCTCTTTACGCGTTAGTAAGTCTAATAAGTAAACCTCAGTTGCACCAGTTTTATCTTTTGATAGCACTAACAGTAGCTTTTTACCGTCTGGCGAGAACTGCGGCGCACCGTTAATTCCTTTATAGCTGGTGATCAGTTCACGTTTACCGGTATAAATGTCTTGAATAAAAATTTGGCTCTGGCGATTTTCAAACGTTACATACGCTAATTTAGTACCATCAGGCGACCATACTGGCGACATTAATGGCTCTTTTGAGCGCAATAACACTTGTTCATTAAAGCCATCGTAGTCAGCAACCACTAACTGATAAGGCTTTTCGTCAGTATCACGAACAATAACATAGGCTATTTTAGTTAAAAACGCGCCCTTTTCACCGGTTAGTTTTTCATAAATTACATCACTGATGCGGTGCGAGTAACGGCGAAAGCCGGTTTCACCGATCACGCTTTGGCGCGCTTCTAAGATATGGTCTTGGCTTTGAACCAGCTTACCGTTGCTCATCATTTGTGTTTCACCGCCAGTGATTTGGCCGCGAATAACATCAACCAACTCATAACGCACTAAATAGCGTCCATTGGTTTGCTGCTCTACTTCACCAACCAATACAGCTTCTACACCTTGATTTACCCAAGCACCGTAATCAATATCAGCATCTTTGTGAGGTTGTTGTGGCATTTGAGACACACTCACAGGTTTAAACTTACCGCTGCGCATTAAATCGGCAGCAATTACATCACTTAGCTGCTGTGGAATAGGACCAATACCTTGGTATTTAAATGGCACAATCGCAATCGGTCTTGCGCCGTCAATACCTTCAGTAATAACAATTTCAAGTGCCGCATGTGCAACACCCTGAAACCCTAATATTAAAACTAAACAGGCTATTTTAATTTTGTTAAACATGTCATCCCTTAAAACTCTGGCGCGATGGTTATATTAATATTCTTTAGTTGCTCGAATACGTCTTTATCTTTAGATACCGGTAATGTGTCGGCCATGCGAACAGCTCTTAATGCAGCCTCACACACTAACTTATCACCGCCTAACGATTTAACTTGTGTTACCAGCCCATTAAACCCAAGACGGATATTAATGCGGCATTGCTGGTTTTTCATTTTTTCATCAATTAATAAGTTTTGTTGGATACGCGCCATAATTAATGCGCGGAATTTATCAACTTCACTCACTACTTGCTGTTGACGTATTTTATTACGTGCCGCCTGCTCTTTGGCAAGTTGCTCTTGCAGCATTTGTTCTTGCAATGCTTGCTGACGTTTACGTTCTGCTTCTTCAGCGCGCTTTTTACGCTCTTGTTCGGCTTTTTTAAGTGCCGCTTCTTCCGCTTTGCGTTTATCTGCAGCCGCTTTTGCTGCGTTTTCAGCTTCTTGCTTTTGCTTTTCGGCTTGCTTCGCTTTTGCTCGCTCGCGTTGTTCTATTTCACGGGCTTTTTTAGCTTGTGCTTGCGCCTCTGCGGTTTCTTTTTCTTTCGCTTTGCGCTGCTGTTCAAGCTTTTTAATGCGTCTTGCTTCAGCTTCACGCTGTTTACGTGCATCGGCAGCTCTGCGTTCTAAATCTCGAATGCGTTTATCTTCAGCACGCTTTTTATCATCTTCTTTCTTTTTAAGCTCAGCTATTTTTTGCTCAACTTGCTTTTGATCAACCGTAACCGCTGAAACCGCTTTCTCTGGTTCAGGAATAGCCGCATTAAGCGTCACTTCCATTACTTTAGGTTTAGGAGGATGAATGTTTGCTGATGCATACAAAAACCCGCCTAACGCTAAATGCAGCAATACTGATTTAATTAATGAACTACTCATACAGTTACTTGGTCCCCTCAAAGGATTCGGTCATTAATCCTACCGACGGTACACCTGCATTTTTTAAAAAGTCCATTAACAGTAACACTTCCTGATACGACACTTTACCCGAGCCTTTGATCATCACAGGCACATCTGGGTTTTTCATTAGTTGTAGCTTAATTACTGCGGCTACATCTAATGCTTCCATCGGCTCCTCAGGATCGGTACCGACACTCACATAATACTTACCATCGGCATCAATAGAAGCAATAATGGGTGGCGTGTCTTTCGTATCGACTAAGTCCGACTCTTCCATTTTTGGCAGGTCTACTTTTACACCATGAGTAATTAACGGCGCAGTGGCCATAAATATAATAAGCAGCACCAACATTACATCAATGTATGGTACTACATTAATTTCTGCGACTGGGCGACGCTTTTTACGCTGGTACATTCGCTTGAGCCTCTATTTGGGTAGCTGCTTGACGGTGTAAGATATTGGCAAATTCTTCCATAAAGTTAATATAGTGAGATTCTAACTTTTCAACTTTGTTAGCAAAGCGGTTGTAAGCAATAACGGCTGGAATAGCCGCAAATAAACCCATTGCTGTAGCAATTAGTGCCTCTGCTATACCAGGAGCAACCATTTGTAAGGTCGCTTGCTTTACCTCACCTAAGGCAATAAAGGCATTCATAATACCCCACACCGTACCAAATAAGCCGATGTAAGGGCTAATTGAACCGACCGTTGCTAAAAACGATAGGCTTGATTCTAGTTTTTCTATTTCGCGAGAAAGCGCAACCCGCATTGAACGGTGTGTGCCTTCCATTACAATGCCCGCACTTTGAAAAGTATTTTTTTTATGACGTGCAAACTCTTTAAAGCCTGAGGTAAATAACGCCTCAATACCAGCAGACTGGCCACCGCGAGAAGAGATTTCGTTATATAGTTTACTTAGGTCAACACCAGACCAAAAACGTTGCTCAAATTTTTTGGCATTTGCTAAGGCGTCAGAGATGGCTTTTTTACGTTGAAAAATAATAGCCCATGACATAACCGACATAGCAACCAACGCTAGCATTACTAATTGCACAAGCAAACTGGCTTCTAGAATTAGATCTAAAAAATTAAGCCCTGATCCCACGTTAAACTCCTAAATAATTAAAAACATCAAATTGATTTATTTGAGTAAGGTAACTTAGCAATACATTAGCCACCATTAAAGTTTTGCTAGTGTATCTAGTGTATTTACTGCTGACAACGATATTGCTGTGAATAGACAACAAAAAACGTTAAAAAAAACAGCTTTACTCAATATTTACTACTTAACTCTTGTTCTGCTGTATAAATAAATAACAACAAAGCTTTATGGAAGCGCGCTTAGTTTCACTAAAGAGTGACAAAATGCGCTGTTTATTCAAAATTAATGCATAAGCACTCATAACCAGCACATGCTTACCTTAACGTAATAGTAAAACTAATACCGAACGTTAATATGTTAATATACATAAACAAAGCATTTCATTAACTTATAGAATTAATGATTAATTATCATGCAACAATAAGCAAAAACAAAAAACCGCTGCTATTAGTTTTTTTAATCTGAAAATATAAATTTTCTAGTTTGAACAAATTGTGTCGCTTCGGTATTATTCTCCCATACCGAGCTAGTGCATTAAATGAAAGCTATTTCATTGAATCCAGTTCTTCGTAATATGATTTATTTCGTATTACTTTTTTACTTCTTGGGGTATGACCTCAACAAGTAAAACGTAGTTCCCTAGATTACTTCCTTAAACTTGTTGTTTGCCCGCATTATTTGCGGGCTTTTTTTTGCCCACAATTTATCAAACCATCTCAACTCGGGCTAAATAAGCAGTCGAACAATAGCCTGATATGTCTTAACGCTCTGTGAATTATTGGCAAAGTAAAATACGCCTAAATTTAACCTTTACTCATACTAAAAAGCCACTGTCGTTAAAAAGACAATGGCTTTAGTATTTAACCTAAACTCTGGATAATATATCTATCTCAAGCAGCTAATTAGTCTTGCTTGGGAAGTAAACCAAAATGATGATACGCATTATCCGACACAATTCGTCCTCGCGGCGTGCGCTGAATAAACCCTTGTTGAATTAAAAACGGTTCAATCACATCTTCTATGGTTTCTTTTTCTTCCCCTATGGCAGCGGCTAGGTTGTCAAGGCCAACCGGGCCACCCATAAATTTTTCGATGATGGCGAGTAAATATTTACGGTCCATGTAATCAAAGCCGCTTTTATCAACATCAATCATATCGAGGGCTTGTTGAGCAACCTCGGCATTAACCGTACCATCTGATTTAACTTGGGTGTAATCGCGCACGCGGCGCAATAAACGGTTTGCTATACGCGGTGTGCCACGAGAGCGCTTGGCAATTTCAGCTGCGCCATCGTCACACATTTCTAAATCAAGGTAATGCGCTGAGCGCCCCACTATATGCGACAAATCCTCAACAGAATAAAACTCTAAACGCTGTACAATACCAAAGCGGTCACGCAGTGGTGAGGTTAATGAGCCCGCACGCGTGGTTGCGCCAATTAAGGTAAATGCAGGTAAATCAAGCTTAATAGAGCGTGCTGCAGGCCCCTCACCTATCATTATATCGAGCTGGTAATCTTCCATTGCAGGGTAAAGTATTTCTTCTACTTGTGGGCTTAAGCGGTGAATTTCATCAATAAACAGTACATCACCTTCTTCAAGATTAGTAAGCAATGCAGCTAAATCGCCAGCTTTTTCAAGCACAGGGCCAGAGGTGGTTTTAATGTTTACATTTAATTCGTTGGCTACAATATTAGCAAGCGTTGTTTTACCTAAGCCTGGCGGGCCAAATATTAATAAATGATCCAACGCTTCGCTGCGGCTACGCGCAGCTTCAATAAATATTTCCATTTGTTGCTTAACATGCGGCTGACCACGATAATCGGCCAGTAACTTAGGCCTAATAGCACGATCTATGGTGTCTTCATTGGTTTTTTCAGCAGCATCTATTAAGCGATCAGCTTCGATCATAATTTACTCACAGCATTGATTTCAAAGATTCTTTAATTAGAACCTCAGTCGACATATCGGGTTTGCTTACTGATTTTACTGCTTTTTGCGCTTGTGGCAATTTATAACCGAGCGCCACTAACGCCGAAACCGCATCATCGGCCGCATTATTAGCTATAGTTGCATCGCTCGCAGGCTCTATTACGGCGCTGTCGCTAACTGGGGTAAATAAGTCGTTGCCCCAATTCTTTAATCGGTCTTTCATTTCGAGCACTAAGCGCTCGGCGGTTTTTTTACCTACCCCTGGCAGTTTAACCAAGGCGGTAGCGTCTTCATTATTTACGCAACTTACAAACTGCTGCGCCGACATACCCGACAAAATAGCTAAACCCAACTTAGGTCCTACGCCATTGGCTTTTAACAGCTCTCGAAATAAGGCTCGTTCGGTTTTATTATTAAAGCCAAACAATAACTGTGCGTCTTCGCGTACTACAAAGTGAGTGTACACAATGGCGTTGTCGCCCACTTTGGGTAAATCATAAAAACAGGTCATTGGCATTTGTACTTCGTAGCCAACGCCACTCACTTCTAATAATATTTCTGGGGGCTGTTTTTCAACTAACACGCCGTTTAAGCGACCTATCATTGTTATTTCCTTAGACGTCCTCTAACGGTTTTGCTTGCGCTACCCGCTAGTTTTATTAAATTTTGTTCAGAGTGAGCATGGCAAATTGCAATCGCGAGTGCATCTGCTGCATCGGCTTGCGGCGTACCTGGCAGTTTAAGTATATTTTTAACCATATGTTGCACTTGCGATTTATCTGCTCCACCGTTACCCACCACGGCTTGCTTTATTTGCCGTGCAGAGTATTCAAACACCGGTAAGTCGGCCATAGAGGCCCCCACAATGGCAGCACCACGGGCTTGCCCAAGCTTTAAAGCAGAATCGGGGTTATGTGCCATAAATACTTTTTCTATGGCAAAGGTTTCAGGCGAAAACTGCTCTATAAGCTGTGTAATACCTTGGTATATCATTTTAAGTCGGGTGGGAAAGTCATGATCGGCTAATTTAATACAGCCACTGCCTAAGTATGTAAACTTAGCACCTTGGTGCGCAACCACACCGTAACCCGTTATACGCGAGCCCGGATCGATCCCTAAAATAATGGCCAAACAGCACTCTCATTATTGTTATTTATTAATAATGCTAATAATGCCAGAGCACTGTATAAATTACCAGTACCAAGCCAAAACAAAAATGCCTACTTAAAAAGTAGGCATTTAAACTCTATTTGGCCAAAAAGTTTACGCCAATGCGCGCACTAAGCCTTGGGTGTTTTGTTTGAGCGTACGGGCAATCATAAAATAACCTAAACCTGCTACAAACACGCCACCAGCAACGGGGCCAATAATCCAAATATTTGGATGCAGCTTACCAGCCAAATCAAACATTTGCTGCTGCACTATTAACAGTGCAATATCGCTGAAAAATGCAGCTACCAGTCCGGCTAAACCGCCAAGCAGTAAAAACTCATACAAAGTAGCATTTTTTATTAATCGACTTTTAGCGCCTAATGTACGCAATATCACAATTTCTTGCATGCGCTCACCTAAGCTTGCTTGCACCTGCGATATTAGTACCAACGCACCACATAACACCACAATAGCCAATACAAAACCAATGGCTAACGACACTTGCTCAATAGTCGACTGTATTTGCTTAACAAAATTATCTACATCAATTGCTGTAATAGTGGGGTATGAACGTAATAACTGGCTAAAGTCGCGCTTTTGCTCAGGTTCAATGCGTACCGATGAAATATAGGTTGCCGGAAAGTCGCTAAGTACATCTGGGCTTAAAATAATAAAAAAGTTAGGCTTGAGTGTGGCCCAATTTACTTTTCGCACACTGGTTATTTTAGCATCAAACGACTGCGCACCGATTAAAAATGTAAGAGTATCGCCTAATTTAACATCGAGGCGCTGCATCATCGACTCTTCCAGTGAGGCCTCGGCAACGGCGTCATCGCCAAACCACTGGCCATCGATAATGTCATTTTGCGAAGGGACTTCGTCAAGCCAGGTTAAATTGAGCTCGCGCCCAATACCTGAGCGGGCTTCTTCGTCTTTTTTCTCGTTATCTTGCAGTGACACTTCACGCGCAACCGCTTCACCGTTGACGGCATTTACGCGACCACGAATAGTCGGGTAAAACTCCGACACCTGAATGCCTTTTTGTGCTAAATATTCATTTACTGGGTCCAGTTCATTTTGCGTAATATTCACTAAAAAAGCATTAGGTGCATCACTTGGTAATTGTGACTGCCAATCAGAAATAATATCGTTTTTAAGCACAATTAAAAATAACAGTAATTTAATCGCTAACGAAAAGCTAATTAACTGCACTGCATTAACATTGGCGCGCTTTTGAATAGACGCAATAGCCAAAGACCAGCTGTTACCCGGCTTTAAGCCAAGCTTGCGGCCACCGCCAAATATTAACTTAGAGATTAAAAATAACACCAAAATAAGCGCAAGCGTTGAGACAAACAAAATAAGCGTAATTTTTATGTTATTACTAAATAACCACATTAATAAAAACACGGTGAGTGCACTTAGCCCTAAATGAATTTTACTTACCGCAAGGCGATCACCTAAGTTACGGCGAAGTACTCTAAGCGGTGGAATATCAAATAAATCTAACAGTGGCTTAATAGAGAACATAACCGCACAAATAACCCCTGTGCTAATCGCCACCAGCCAAGGTTTAAAACCAGCCATGGGCAGTTCAGTGCCCATACTTTTAGCTAAATAACCGGTAGCCACCTCTTGCAAGCCATAGCCAATAGCTAGGCCAACAACCACCGCCATAGTACATACCATTAATAAGTGCATAAGGTAAATTTTACGGATCATATCGCGGCTGCCACCTAAGGTTTTCATCATTGCGACTGGGTCGTATTGACGCTCACAATAGCGCTTAGCCGATACAGCAATAGCAACCGCGGCTAAAATAATCCCTAGCAAACCGGCTAATAACAAAAAGCTTTCAGCTCTATTTAAGCTATTTGAAATAGGCGATTGACGGTCTTTAACACCATACCAATTTTGGTTTTCTTTAAGTTGCGGTTTTAGCCAATCGTAAAAACTATTTATGTCGCTTTCATCACCTGCATACAACTGGCGGTAAAATACACGGCTACCGGGCTGTATTACTTCAGTTTTTGGTACGTCGTCAATATTAATAAGTACCCTGCGGCTGCTAGAGAACACATTAAACGGCGCATCGGGTTCTTCAACAATCACCTTTTCCACATTGAATAACGCGGCACCTAGCTCAACTTGGTCGCCTACGTTTATATTTAAACTATAAAAAACCGATTCACTTAACCACACGTTACCGGGGGTTGGTGCACCCGGGGCAACTTCTGTTTCGGCGTTTAAGCCCGACTTAACCTTTAACTGGCCTTTAAGCGGGTAACTGTTTGACGCAGCTTTTACTGAGCTAAATTGCATTTCATCGTTTGCAAACAGCATTGTGTCAAAGTACACCATTTGCGCTGTTTTGAGGTTTTGCTGTTTGGCTTGAGTAATATAAGCGGTATCTATGGCATGGTTGCTGGCCAACACCCTATCGGCCGCAATAAAGGCACTACTTTTTTGCGCAATACTTTGTGCAATTCGCTCGGTCACCATAGATAAAGTAAGCACCGTTAACACCGCTAAAGCAATGGCTGCACTTATAACGGTTAGTTCACCACGGCGAAACTCTCGAGAAAATAGTTTAAGTGCTAATTTAGCCCACATTTGCCATTTCCTCAGTTGAATTATGTACCAGCTCACCGGCTTCAATCTGAATAATACGTTCACACTTTTGCGCCAGTGCTTCATCGTGGGTCACTAAGATAAGCGTTGTGCCATTTTGCTTATTTAAATCAAATAATAACGACTCAATCATATGGCCATTTTTGCTATCTAGGTTAGCTGATGGCTCGTCGGCAAACAGTATTTTAGGCGAACCCACAAATGCACGAGCAATCGCAACTCGTTGTTGCTCACCACCAGATAACTGCGACGGGTAATGATCAATGCGATGGCTCAAGCCAACTTTTTCAAGTAACGCGAGCGCCTGCTCTTTAGCGTCATGTTCGCCAGCAAGCTCAGCAGGCAGCATCACATTCTCAAGTGCGGTTAAACTTTGCACCAACATAAAAGACTGAAATACAAAACCGACTTTAGCGGCTCTCAGTGCTGCACGCGCTTCTTCATCTAACTTGTGCAAAGGCTCACCATCTAACATTACCTCGCCACTGCTGGCGGTATCAAGCCCTGCTAGCAAGCTCAATAATGTAGATTTACCAGAGCCCGACGTGCCCACTACGGCAACAGACTCGCCATGCTTGACATTAAAGCTGATGTCGCTGAGGATGGACAACTCACCTTCAAAGGTGGAAACCACTTTAGACAAACCATTTACTTGAATTATATTTAATTGAGAAAGCGCTGACATATGACTCATTCAATCCTACGTTGTGTATTCATTTTATTTTTAGTTATTAACCCACTACACGCGGCTGCTAACAACACGATTTTAATACTTGGTGACAGTTTAAGCGCAGCCTATGGCTTAAAACAAGAACAAGGCTGGGTGCAATTGTTACAAGATAAATACGATGACGAGCAACGCAATATCAACTTAGTTAATGCCAGTATTAGCGGCGAAACCACCGGCGGTGCATTGCGCCGATTAGACGCGCTACTTGAGCAATATCAACCAACTCACGTACTTATTGAGCTCGGTGCTAATGACGGCCTGCGCGGTTTTCCAATCACTAAAATGCAAACTAACTTAACCGCTTTAATTGAAAAAAGCCAAGCTGCAGATGCACAAACCGCACTTATGGAAATATATATTCCACCTAACTATGGCCCACGTTACAGTAAAATGTTCACCGATAGCTTTACCAGTGTTAGTGAAGCCACTAACTCGCATTTAATGCCGTTTTTTGTGCTTAAAGTAGCAGGAAAAAACGAGCTAATGCAAAACGATAACTTACACCCTAACAAAACTGCCCAACCAATACTACGAGATGAAATGTATAACACGATCAACCAGTGGTTAAATAAAGACTAGGGCCGTAAAGAGTCTCCTGCGCAAGCGCTTAAAACTAAGCGTTTGCGCAATAAACATCCAAACAAACAAAAGCTTATTGATTTTTTTATAAATACACGTACTATTGCTATCGAAGTCGGTATGTGGCGCAGCTTGGTAGCGCACTGTCATGGGGTGGCAGGGGTCGAGAGTTCGAATCTCTCCATACCGACCATTTAACTACTTTTAATTTCAATTAGTTATAAATAAACCTCACTTCTTTATCGCACGATTAAATTAGCCTTTCTAAATATTTATCGCACATTTATCGCACCCTTTTTAACCTGATTTATTTTCTACTTTCTGATTCTGATTGGGGGGGATATATAGGAATAGAGCTAATGGCACCATAAAAATTCAGTAATTTAAACTACCTTCTACGTCTAATAAGATAAAAAATACATCCTAAAAGGATGAAAATAAAAAATATAAATATGTAAAATGAATAGATTGAACCAAAGAATAGCTTTTCCGTAATAAATATAACTAACAAGATACATGCCCCCATAATAGCAAATCCAGCGCTACTTTCTGATGGCTTGATACCTAACCAGTTAATAAATGAAGGCAAGCAAATAAGAAAAATATAAGCTGCTACCATACCAGCTATAACTAATGGCCAATGAGTTAAAGCAATCTCATCTAAATTATCAGATACTAAAAAGTGATAAAATAAATTAATAACTGTAAAAACCAAAGCGGGCGCAATAAACCCAATCACCGGAAAAAGTAATAGATTTTTAGCATACCAAAAAACTTTACTTCTATAGATATCAGCTTTAGCTTCATGCTTAATTAAAACAACACTTAGAAAAAACGTGTAGCCAATTGTTCCCATTAATAGATAATCAAACCCCAATAAAGCCTCAAATAAGTGTATGTACTTCTCACCTTCATAACTTGAATAGCTTCCAGCAGCAGTTACAGATAAGAAAAATATTGCAATCAAACACCCTTGTATTAATGTAAGCAATTCACGTTTTATGTAAAAAAGTAGGTCAAAGTTGTCCTTCATCTCTATATCCATTTAAATAAACCTTTTTATTTTAACTATCAAAGGACACTATAAGTTTTCATTTCAAATAAGCAAAACTATTTAAGATTACTCCAATACCTTTTGACTGTTGTTAGGCTCAGGCCTGATCTAAAAACAACTTCCTTTTGAGTTGGTTTTTTCCCTGTTTCTTTGGTTATTTTCTTAACTGTTTTCTTAACAAGCTGCTGTGAATTACTTCGCTTTTTAACCGCAGTCTCTGTAGCTGCTTTTTTTTGCCTTTCCTTGATTTCAGCCTTTGATAATTTAGCTTTAGGTTTTGTATTTAAATACTCAGGACTCAACCCAAGTAGGTCCTCCATGTAATCAGCTAATGTTTCTTTTTTGTATTTGTAGTGGGTAGTTTTTGCTGTTTTAGTCAAGTTAATCAACTCTTCCGTTGATAAGCCAATTAACTCATCATTTATTTTTGTTAGCTTTTCAAATGCAGTGTTTTTATTCAGGTGCTGAAAAGCAACAAACAAAATGAATGCGGCTTTGTCCCGTTTACCCTTTGGCACAGATCCTTGCTTATAAAAATGATTTTGAATCGTGTTGATACACTTTAACCACCACTCTTTAATATTATGTCCGTAACGCCTTGGCGTTTTTGAATTCCCTCTTTTAGCTTGAGGCTTAAATGGTAGTTCAATTACGCGCTTTTCCTCTTGCTTTAGTTTTAGCTCATTATAAAGCTTTCCCAAATTCAGATAATTAATCAACTCATCAAATTTATACTTAAAACCGCCACCAAAATACCTTGCTTGCATTCCGGTTCTTCCATGTACTGAACCAGGTATTCGTAGATTTCCATAAGCCCGTTTTGAAGCCATCTTATCAACAAACCATAAGCCATCTTTACTGATTAATTGCTCCACAAGCGTATTAGCTATTTTCTTCCAGAGCTCTTTATTTACATTATTTGCATCTACGGGATCATATATCCAATATAAATGAAGCCCACCAGAGCCAGAGCACACATAACCGGTAGGTGGCGGCAACAAACTAGCTTCAACCTGTTGTAACACTTCCTTAATCACTCTTTTCTCAACGCTACGAACAATTGGTACATCAAGTTTTTCTGTAATATCTATATCGAGCCAGTTAGCTCTAAACAGGGCTAAGCCCTTATCTCGAGGCCAATTAAAAAATTCATTTGGACTAAAATAGATATTCACTGCCTCACTCTCTCGATTCAATATTCCTTGTACGAATCGACTTGTTTTACACTTAAAAGTTTTTAAATCAGTAACTCTTTTAGACTTACTATTCCCCAACAGAAAAGTTTTGGTTTTGGATTCATGATTATGGCTAAATAAGCTCCTTACATATTTAGGTGAATGAAAATCTACCAATTCAAAAAAGTCTTTTGGATAGGTAATAGCGTACTCTGGCCACAACAAAGGTGGCCTTTCTATTAAGGCAAGCATATAATTTGAAGATGCAAAGTGCGGTTGGGGTGTGGCCGGTCAAGCTGCCCCTTTCGCCTTTATTACATCTTCACTCCTTCAAATCGAGCAAGCCATTGCTCAACTGTTTCGCGCTTAAATAGGCGAACTCGTCCCAATTTAATTGAAGGTGGTGCTAAACGCTGTACTTGATAAAGGTTGGCATCTTTTCCAGACTCAATAGCCTTACGCTGGGCGCTAAGGCGATTATTAATTGTGCCTGTAGATAGGTGTAAAAGCTCTGATAGGTCTTTAATTGATAAGATTTCTGATGATGGCATGTTCGCTCTCCAATACGTAAATGAAAGCGAAGGGCGTTATGGATGCGCAAGACATCACCACATTAAAGTGGTTTCATAAGTTTCCTCGTTACGTATTGAAGGCAGCCTGAAGGCGCCTGTTTTTAATGTCACCTAAGTGACTCCCTTCGCAGGAACGCACTTAATGTGCGTTCAAATGAATATAAATGATGAAACGTGAACTTTCAAGAGCTGTTTTAAAGAGTAGCTTTACCTCTAAAAACTTTTTTATCCTTTAACTATTAACTTGCTATCCCTCACCTACCAATCTAAACCAATATTCTAATGCTGCTAGCTTAATACTTTGATCCTCATGCTCCCAAATTAACTTTTCGAGGAACGCCAAAGCGATGTACTTTTCAAGTCGAGTTTCAGTTAACTCCTCCGTAAGCTTTCTAAGCCGACTATTTGACACTTTTCTAGTTCTGCTGCTGGCTGTCGTTTCTGACTCACAGTGTATAGAGCTATGATGGTTCATTTTATTTTCTTTTCCTTTTAACTATGGCTTGCCTGTTTCTATAAAACAGGACTGCGAAAAATATAACTAGGCTAATGATGAGTATATTACTCACTATCAATGGACCCATATAAACCTCCTAATCTCTTATAATCTAGGACCTTATTGAGTATATGCCATAGATTAAACTTCATAAAACCAAGCCCTTTTTAACTGAGGCATCATGAGCAAATGCCTCCTCTTTTAAAAGGGGCTACGCCCCCGCTATGTCGAAGCGATAAATCGCTCGCTTCATAGCGGGGGGCTTGGTTTTTCATACCTTATGCGCAGGTTTTTATTTGCAGATTGCACAGAATCAATTTTAACGCTAACCTAATACTGAAATAGCCTATTAGGCATTTACCAAAAACGGCGCTGTTCAGCTGCCGACAACACGTAGTGAGAACCCTCACTCATTTCAATTTAATAGTCATGTCTCACGCCACATTTAAGGCGTTATATCGGCGCTTTCTGCTGCCGTTTTTCACGTAAAGAGGAAATTCATTAAGGCGAGATCGGTCCGAGCCTTTCGCATGTGCGAAAAACAGGGGCGAATAGGCTTCAGTGTCGCTGAGTAACTAAGTTGCCAGTTAATCTTACAACCTTGGAGATAGACATGACTTTTGATCTGAATAAAGAAATCGAACAATTAAATGAGCTAAAAAAGCTACGTACTAAAAAACGGCATAAACCTTCAAAGCTCGACAAATACCAGTACCAGCTCAGGAAGTTTTATGAAAATGGGACTACAAAATCTGACCTTCAACTTTGGCTAGCTAAACGAGGGGTGAAAGTGCATTGGACAACTGTAAAACGGTGGATTGATAAGAATGCCTAAATTTGCCAAAGCTGAAACGCAAGCCAAAAACGTTATCAAAGGACTAACTAAAACAAAGCGTATAAAGTCTCTAGGTACTGCCAGAAACTATATGCAGTCACTTAAGACGGTTGCCAGCTGGTCCAAGGACATCGGCATTAATGGCATTCAGGCTATGAGTACAGAGCAAGCACGCATGTACCTCGATTACAGGGCTGAGATTGTTGGTCAGAAAGCCTTGGATATGGAACGCCAAGCAATACAAGCGATGATGCAATTCAATGGCAAATTACAACCAAAACAGACTCTTTACAGAGTAAAGTCGTTATTAGAAGAAATAAAACGCTCGCGTGCATACACAGCTGAACAAGCTAACGCCATCTCTCAACGACAAACTGTTAAACACGAACTAGCAACACAACTTGCTTACGCCGCAGGCTTGAGAGCCCATGAACTATTAACACTCTCTAAAGCAAGTGAAAGACCGCCAAATAACCGCCCAGCCCTAGATTCGAAATGGCAGGGCCGAAGTGGTGAGCTATACACTGTAGCAGGTAAAGGCGGCTTGATACGCCATGTATTAATACCAAACCATCTTGTTAATCAATTAGAAGCTAAAAAGCTCAAGCAACCTATCACAGTCACCGATAGAGAAATTAACTATTTGCAGCATTATGATATTGGTGGTGGAAAAAAATGGTCTGATTCTTTTTCTAAAGCCTCTAACCGCACCCTACTCTTTTCAACTGGCGCACACGGCCTCAGGCATAGTTATGCTCAAGAAAGAATGGTTGAGCTTCATACACTAGGTTTTAAATATAAAACGGCCTTAGAGACCGTTTCACAAGAGATGGGGCATTTTAGACCTGAAATCACTGAGGTGTATTTACGTTAAATTAAAGCTACCGTGAAGATAGCTTTAATCTCAATTCTGACCTATTTCTTTGATGATTTACTAGGTTTTAATCCTGGGGTGTTCCCTGGAGTATTTTTATTATCACGTCTACGTTTATCAGGTTTGCCAGTTGAATCAGCAATTGGTTTCGGTCCAGGTTTAAGAGCCATAATCGTTATCCTTTCAATTAAGAGGAAATCCCTCACTTACGAGTGTAGCTTAAACAAATATTTTGGAAGGCATTATTGATAAATATTTGCACTTCCACTTAATCGAAAAAGTGTAATTTTGTCTAAAACCTGAAGACATGTTACGGATACATAATGGCTATGAAAACTTAATTAGATGAACTGATGCTAGATAGGTTTAAATGTTAAGTGGCTTTAGAAGCCGTTAAATAAGAGGTGGGACATTTAGGACTGAGATTAATGAGGTTTATCTCAACTAAATTCCTCTTAACCACTTGACTAATTATTGCACTATTGTAAGTTGTTAATACATTAAAGATTTAGTACAAGGACTTACTCATGCCTGGTGCATTCGCACATATAACAGCTGCTAATTTAGCAACTGATAACAACGCCCTTTCAAAAATGGATATTCCAAACCAAGCAAAATTAATTTTAAGTACAAACCAGAAGTATATTGAATTAGGTTGCGTGTCACCTGATTATCCTTATCTCGCTGTTGGCAATTCAGAACAAAATAAATGGGCTGATTTAATGCATTATCAAAATACAGGAGATGTAATTAAAGAGGCGGTAAAATATTGCAAAAGTCTTGAAGGGTTTGCAAAAGAAAAATGCTTTGCATGGCTTTGTGGCTATATGTCGCATGTAGCAGCAGATATAACTATACATCCTGTAGTCGAACTAAAAGTTGGCTTATATGAACATAACCAGGCAGCACACAGAACATGCGAAATGAACCAAGATTCATTTATCTGGCCTAAGCTAAATCTTGGGGAAATTGGTCTGGCTGATCGAGTTGAGCTAAACATTGGTTCATGTACAAATCAAGATAATTGCCTCGATGATGATATAAAGAAAATTTGGAGTCACGCTTTAACTAGCATACATAGTGAATATGCTCATTCAACCGCACCAAATTTTGATATTTGGCACAGCGGTTTTCAATTAGTTGTAAATAATGCTGAAGAAGGCTACAGGCTTTTCCCTTGGGCGAGACACGTTGCGGCTGAGAATGGCCTTCTATACCCAAGGCAGGATGAAATTGATTATAACTTTATAGAAAACCTTAATACTCCTAAAGGAGTGATGCACTATGATGAAGTATTTGATTTGGCGATTGAAAATATTAAATATTTTATATCAAATATTGCAAATGCTGTTTTTAATGATGAACAATGCACCCAAATTTACAATTGGAACTTAGACAACGGCAAAGACGAAAATGGAAATCTAACAGCGTGGAGTATTTAAAATGAAATACATTTTTTTAATTATAACAATTATTTTATCTGTGGGCTGCTCTAGCTCAGCTAATGCTCATGACCCTGAAAAAATGGCTGACCTTGCCTCACAATTAAAAGATATTTCCGCAGCTGTTGATGGAACATTGAAGTTTAGTTCTGAAACTTATACTGATCCACAAAAACTACTATTAGACGCATTAAGAAACGATAAAGCCAAACTGGAAGTATTTAAAGATTATCAGTTAAAAATCGTTATTCAAGAGAAAAACGCGGTTTTATTGCTGTGTGAAGAAGAAACTCTACTAATCGAGGATGCTGGGTGTACAGCAAAATCAGATTTACAACATTGGAAGTATGATGAAAATCAGATTTGCGAAATTACATTACAATCTAATCAAATTTGCGGAACATGAAATAAGTTGTAACTAAATAAGTAACCCTATATCAAAATTAAACTCTACTTTTTAATATTGATTAAGAACTCAACTAATTCGTGCATATTAGTAGAAGGGTTATCACACCCAGTTTTTAAACTCTCTTCGAGTGATTTTTTAGAGTTTCTAATACCAACATTTAATTTATCTTCTAATTGACTAAAGGTATTTTTTGCTCCTTTACTATAATCTGGCAAAAACTCTTTAAGCCTCTGAAGTGTCTTATCCCCTGGGGACTTTTTTCCTGCTTTAACAATACTGGCTGTCGTATATGTAAAATGAAGCAGTAACCAATACTCAAAACATGGAACTGACTTAATACAATAGTATCCCGGAAGGTTTCTTATCGCTATCACCGTTTCTTCGTAACAAGTATGGCTATCCTTATCAAATACACAATAGATCCGATCATAGTTAAATCCCTTTGCTTTTGACTTTTTAACTTGCTGTTTTGCGTACTTTAATATGCTGCTCGGTGATGAGTCTGATTCACCATCAATTACTATATTTGCTACACTGAGCTTGTATCTTGATACAAGCTCATTTAAATAGTTAGGCTCAGTTTTTAAACCTTCAGTCACGACTAAAACCGTTTCATATGGTGCTCGTTTTGCTGCTTTTCTTTCTTGCTTTATCTTTGCAGCTCTTTTTCTACGGTTGAAAATATCATCTTTTCCCATCTAATTTACCCACTTAATTAGTTTATCAATAAATGGAAGTGCTCCATATCTCCCTGATAAATAACCTAATTCAATATTTTCCGTCCCCTTTCTAGGAGAGAAGTCAAGAAGTGAATATAAACTAGTTTCTAGATTGACCTTTTCAGTAAACCAAATCTGGTCTCTTCTGAAAATATCCTGAGATAAAATTGATGTTTCATGAGTAGTAAAAATAAGCTGAGCGTTATACTTATTAATATCTTTACTGTTAAACAATGAAACTAGATATTCAACCATCTTTGGGTGTAGATTCGAATGTAGTTCATCAATTACTAAAATCAATCCAGAATTAAGTGTGTCGATAACTGGTCCAATCAAACCAAATAGCTTTTGAGTCCCATCTGACTCCTCATCAATCTCTAAAGAAACAGGATTCCCGTTATGATCATTTCTGATAATGTTTACTTCGTAATCAACATGCTCTTTTAGTTCATTAGCAAGATGGGATCGAACCTCCTCTGGAACATCGACAGGTAAGTCATCTACATTAAATGTTACAGCTTTTACATTAATATCATCAATAGACATGTCAGCGGCATTTAAGAAGTTAAGTAGCTCTTTTTTAGTTTTTTTGTCCGTACATAACTTAGCAGAAAAAACATTACTATAACCAAAGATACCACCAAAATGCAGTTTTTCCTTAAACCAGTTATATACGGGTAAAAGCTGTTTATTGTTTAGTTGGACTACATTAGAAAGAAACAGTGAATTTTCTCTTGTTGTCTCTTGATATGTAGATTTTGGACCGTGAAATGATTCGCTAAATTTATAAAGCGTTTCACCTGAACTCTCATCATAAATTCTTGTAAACCATCTTTGGGGTCGACCTTTTGGATAAGCAATTAACCACTCATCTTCGATTCGGTTGCGACTTACAACTGTCCCATACTGATACTTGATACCATCAAAAATAAATGTAATCTCAAATTCTGTCGGATTTTGAGCACAAATATCATCATATTTGAAAGGCTTTACATCTAACTCTTCACCTGAGTTGCGATCATTTGCTGAAGAAATAACTAAAGATTTGAGGGTTCTAATTGCTTTTATTACATTGGACTTTCCCGAAGCGTTAGCCCCATAAATGACTGTAGAACGTAGTAGTTCAATTGATGGCTTTTCTACTTTAAAAGTATTACTTTCCATTAATTCAGAACTTGAGCTTTTAAGCATAGAAAAGGTCAAAGTATCTTTGATCGATCTATAGTTCCTCACAGAAAAATCAATAAGCATTATATTTATAATCCAAAATAATTTGTTGCCCTGAGAATAACATAAAAATCAACATAAGATAATTTTTAGTCGCTTATTTACAGAAAAAATGCAAAAAAGAGACTGTAAATCGATTTAAACCAGAGTAAGATTAGCTTTACTATTTGAAGTAAACCTTCCCTCCCCACTCTTCCAAAGCTTTGCGACGCTTTTCCATATACTCCTGCATATTATAAACGCCCTGTACGCCCTGCAATTGATGATTAAGTATTTTTTCAATTACAATAGGGTCTGTACCGATATCATCATCACCCAACCTAGTAGAAACGGTTCTACGTAAATCATGAGGTACAAACTTTGGTACACCCAATTGCTCTAGTTTACGACTGATAGAGCGTGATAGTGAATGCCTATCAATAGGCTGCTCACCTGGACCTGATTTATTGGTTGTTGTGCTCGGGAATACATATTTAGAGTTGAGATAGCCAAATGCTGCGCGTAACTCATCAAGCAAAATAACCATATTTTGAGTAACCGGTACTTTATGAGTTCTTTCGCCATTTTTATTTTGCTTAACGCGCTCGGCTGGGATTGTCCATATCATTTTATCAAAATCAAACTCTTGCCACTGTGCGCCTGTGACTTCTATTGGCCTACAACCAGTTAAAGTAATACACTTCAATGCGTATATAACTTGTTGGCTTATACCTAGCTTTGGTAGTCGGTCAAATACTTGAATCACTTCTTCAAATTCGAGCGCTCTGGTTCGCGACTTTTCTAGGCCACCCACGCTTTTCTTTTTCACTGTGCTGATGGGATTACCTTGGATTAAATCTCGCTCAACACCAAAATTAAACATTTGCTTTAGAATGGATAGTGTTTTATTCGCCTGCGTTTTAGCACCTCTATCAGTTATTGGATCAAGCACCTTTTCAAAAATTTCACGGCGGGTTATTTCTTTAAGTTTGTAATTACCAATAAAGGGCAAAATGTCTTTTTCAAACATTCTAATAACAGGGTCTACATCTTTACGGTTAGCTTTAATATCTCTTTCTATAAACTCATTCGCAAGCACAGCAATTGTCGGTGAGGCGCTTTCTTGCTTTTCAATCTGCGCTGCTTTCTTATTTTGTAAAAAAACATCAATACCACGCGACACATCACCAATATATTGCTTAGCAAGCTGCCTGGCCTCACTCACTGTTATTACCGATGAGCTGCCTAAGGCTAATCTTCTTTCTCTTGAACCTCGGCCTCCAAGGCGGTAATACAGATAATATACTTGTGAGCGTTTACCCTCCTTATTTGGTCTTCCAACATTAAGATAAAAACCGGAGATCTCAGTGTCATTAATTTTGGTAATTTCCAAAGGAATATTTTTGAGTATAGATTCAGTTAATTTTACTTTAATTGACGCCATTTTTCGCACACCTAGAGTTAACTCTAAATTTTTGTCGCACATTTATCGCACGAGCTGATTTTAGTTCACTAAACTTCACGTTCATTCACTAGGTATAATTTAAAAGCACAATCCTTTCAATAGCAATGAGTTACAATAACTTTAAATACTTCACGATAAGACACGTTAAGTCACTTTTGTACACTAAAGAACACAGGTAATTTTTATGGGGTGGCAGGGGTCGAGAGTTCGAATCTCTCCATACCGACCATTTAAATCCTTTCATAATTCTATATTATTCAATAAAAACTGCTTTCCTTTCGTACTACCTAATTTAATAATAAAAAATATCGCACATTTATCGCACCGACTAATTTACTGACTGTTTTTCTGCTTTTTGATTTCCATGGTATTGAGATTATGTGACGCCACAGTTAAATACTTTTCAAATAATAAAGAAGCACGTATCTACTTTTAATGTATTGGATTGAGTTCGTTGATGTGCAGCTATGAGGAGCTACTTAATAATATATATCTGGAGTCAAGATTAAACCATTTACTATACATTAGTTTGTCTTCAAACCCTGCCGAGCGCCAAGAAACTGTTAACACAAATAGTAGCAATACTGAGATCAGCATTTTTGAAGTCTTTGCAATAGAGAGTAAGATTATTTAAACACTAACTATATTTAATAAGCACTAAAACCAACATACCCCAACCCGATCCTAAATCAATGTGCCTTTTTTAACCATAATGACTCGCTAAAATATAAGAAGAAACTATTAAAATTGGCATTTAAATAACATGATCTTCCTATAAATTTGCTGTTCAATACTTGTTCGACTATTACTATATTATAGGAACTACATTTACTTGCGGGATGCTTGATGGACCTTAAAAAAGTAAATAAAAAATCTAATTCACCTAGTTCAAATGTAAATATGGACGAAGCCTTTTTAACTCAACTAGTTAGTTGTTTACCCATGGGGGCAATGGTAGTCAATACCGATGCTCAGATCCTTTTTGCCAATAGTCAACTATCTGAAATACTGGGGTATGAGGATTCAGAACTCATAGGAATGAACATAGATAGTTTACTTCCAGCGCAATTTAAAGCGAACCATACCCATTTGATGAGTCAGTTTTTTGTTAACCCTCGAAAACGCTTAATGGGTGAAGGTCGTGAGTTATTTGCGAGTCAAAAAAATGGTAAGCAAATCCCAATCGAAATAGGCTTAAACCCAATACACGGACAACAAGAGTTAGTTTTAGCCACACTGGTTGATATATCGCAAAGGCTGCGCGCTAACAATATGTTTCAACGCTCTATTCAGGCTGCACCACATGGTGTGTTAATAGTAGACCAAGCGGGCATTATTCAAGCGGTTAATCAATCGTTATGTAAATCTTTTGGCTACAGTGAAATAGAATTACTCGATAAAAAAATGGAAATGCTATTACCGCAGCGCTATCAAGGGCACCATTCAGCACTTCGCCATTCATTTCATCGTGAACCCAGTGTCAGAAGTATGGGAGTAGGCAGAGATTTAACCGCCTTACACAAAGATGGAAAAGAATTCCCAGTTGAAGTGGGCCTGAGTCCTTTTATAAACACAAATGACGAAGACATGGTATTTGTGTCCTTGTTAGATATAACAGAACGAAAACGAATGGAAACCGAGCTAAAAGAAAATAACACTAGCCTGAAAGAATTTACCTATGTGGCCTCTCATGATTTACGCTCTCCATTGCGAGGCATTTCAAACTTAATTGAATGGGTAAAAGAAGATTTGGGCACTACCACGCCTGAAGTCGAATATAACTTAACGCGTATTGATGATCGTATTCACAAAATGGAGACGTTAATAGATAATTTATTGGCCTATGCAAGAGCTGGTAAAGCCAGCCTAGATACTCAAGTAATCGATATGCATAAATTAATTTATAACGTTACCGAACTGTTAGATTTACCAGTTGGAATGAAGATTCATAAAGACATTCAATTAAATACCATCGTGACTGCATGGACGCCACTTGAAACCGTGGTCCGTAATTTATTAAGTAACGCTATTAAACACCATGACAGTAAAGAAGGAACTATAGAGATTAGTTGTGTAGCAGAAAATACGCTTTGCCATATCACTGTGACTGATGATGGACCCGGTATACCACCAGAGGCTTACGAGCGTATTTTTAGTTTGTTTCAAACAACTTCCGATGATAAGTCGGTTTCAGGTATAGGGCTGTCTATTAGTCGGCGCCTTGCACAAGCCCATGGTGGGCGCATTTCAGTTAGTTCAAATGAACCGCACAAAGGGTCAACATTTCATGTTTGGTGGCCACGCTTTGCTAGGAAAGAGAATTTATGATCAAAAATCTATCCATACTACTTGTTGAGGACGACGATGTTGCCGCGGAAGCCGTTACAAGAAGCTTAAAAAAAGTTGATCCTAAAATTAAAATAATTTGGAAACAAAACGGAAAACTTGCGCTAGATGCGTTACGAGAAAAAGCGCAACAAAAAGAAATATCGGAGCCTTACTTGGTATTACTTGATTTAAATATGCCAGTGATGAATGGGTTTGAATTTTTAGACCATATTCGTAAAGATAAAAACTTGAACAATACCGTTGTATTTATACTAACGACCTCCAATGAGGATAATGATCGTACTCGCGCGTATCATAACAACGTAGCAGGTTATATGGTTAAACATGCAATTGGCCCGCAGTTTGCCAAGTTAGCGATACTTATGGATGCTTATATACAAGCCATTGAGCTTGAATAAGCCATTTTGCAAGAGATATGGATATGAGAACTTCAATAGATGATTTTGAAAGCTGCGACACTATTAATCTACTCATTGTTGATGACGATGCGGTTGATAGAGAACATATACGTCGTATGATATCTCGCTCTAACATACAGGCGAAAATTTCAGAGGCTTCCTCTATTGAAAGCTCGATGTCTTACCTTGAACATGGGGAGTTTGATTGTGTCATAGTGGATTATCGATTAGGTATCGGCTCCGGGCTTACCCTGCTAGATAATATTAGAAAGTCTGTAAATAATCATTGTGCTGTGATTATGATCACGGGATTGGGAGATGAACAAATAGCAGCAGAAGCTATGCGACTAGGAGCAAGCGATTATTTACTTAAAAACCAATTAAAAAGCACTCAGTTGATACACTCTATATCTAGCTCTATTCAACGCGCAAGCTCAGAGAAAAAACTTCATGTCATGGCACATTACGATAGCCTAACAGGCCTAGCAAGCCGCCCTATTTTAATCGATCAACTTCAACAAGCTATTACATCTCACCAAAAGCTCGCCGTTGCCTATTTAGATTTAGATAACTTTAAACCTATTAATGACAAATACGGTCACGAAATCGGAGATTTCGTGTTGAAAACCATTGCCCAAAGGCTACAAAACACATTACGCAAGGAAGATACACTAGCGCGTATTGGTGGAGATGAGTTTATCCTTTTATTAAGAGGGGCTGCGCACACAATACAAGAATATGAGATTCTGTTACAAGACGTGCTGATTGAGGTAAATGATCCGATAAAATTAGCAGAGTTTTCGTGCTCCGTTCAAATTTCAGTCAGCATCGGCGTTGCACTTCCCAGTGATGATGGCTTAACTTGTGATGACATTTTACGAAGAGCCGATCAAACTATGTACCAAGCAAAAAGATCAGGAACAAACCGGATTCTGTTTTTTGATCCAGAGGAAGAAAGCCTAAGGCATGCAAGACATGATTTGTTATTGGCTGCTGAAAAAGGCATTGCTCGTAAAGAGTTTATTCTACATTATCAACCAAAGGTAAATTTAATGGATCACCAGTTGATTGGCGTTGAAGCCTTAATACGCTGGAATCACCCTACTTTGGGTTTACTTTACCCTGGTCACTTTTCAGAGGCATTAGAGCACCCACACATTGGTATATTAATTGGTGAATGGGTACTTGCTGAAGCCTTAAAACAACATAAAATTTGGACTAGAAATCATCTTTCTATGAGTGTAAACATCTCTCCAGCTCATTTACTTAGTGAGGGCTTTGTTGAAAACCTCAGAGAGTTACTCATCAGCACTAATAATATAAAACCAAAAACCCTCGAATTAGAAATTTTAGAGAGCACCACCATTGGAAACGTTGAACAGGCAGTCGACGTTCTCAATGGCTGTCGAAATTTAGGGGTAAGTATTGCGTTAGACGACTTTGGTACAGGTTACGCCTCTTTGAGTTACTTAAAAAAATTACCTTTAGATACATTAAAAATAGATCAAAGCTTTGTTAAAAAGCTCCTATCAGACCATGAAGACAAGTCCATCGTTACCTGTATCGTGGCGCTAAGTAAAGCATTTGGGTTTAACCTAATAGCAGAGGGGATCGAGTCGCAAGAGCTCGAAAAAGTACTTATAGATATGGGTTGCTATCATGGGCAAGGCTATTATATTGCCAAACCAATGTCTGCAGATAACATGAACTTATGGATAAAAAATATGACATCAACTAAGCACTGAATCCAAATAATATCCCTCTATTTGGATTGCCAGTGGTATACATAAATAGGCGTTTGGTAAAAATCTTTAAGCTTGATAACGTTAGTTGGTTTACATGAAGGTAAAGCGAAGGTATTACTCACAATAGTGATTTTATTATTAACTTTTTCATGCTTTAACTTATCTTCAAGCGCTACCATACCACCAGGAAACAAGTAACATACCAAAGTAGACGCAGAACTAAGATCGGCATTTTTGAAGTCTTTACGATAGAGGGTAAGATTACCTAAACCCAAACTATATTTAAAAAGCACTGAAACCATCCAAGGAAACCACGATAACTCATAGCCAATAACATGTTTATTAGGATAATTTTTAGCAACCGCTATAACGAGCGTCCCCCAACCTGAACCCAAATCAATTAATGCGCCTTTTTCATCCATGCTTATTGCATTAAGCATAGTTTGGCGCGCTTTGTTTGAGCTCATCATCGGTGAAATTCCCGTTTTTAGCGTGCTCCAAACAATAGATAAAGCGATTAGAAGAACTAAAAAGAAAAGTCCGATAGCAATAAAGTCCATACTAACTAACACCTGATAACGGTTGAATATTGATGATTTCACCTGAGCTATTTCGCTTTTACATAATAAAACTAGTGAAACCATTACATAGCGTGCCATTTGTGTAAATTTATTTTATATTTGACACCTGTTTAAAATAAAACCACAAAAAAAGCGCCATTTGGCGCTTTTTAAATTAGTAGTAAGGTACTAGTGCTTACGCCCTACGCCGTTGCGCACCATGTCTTGTCCGCTTTGGAAGATCTCTTCGGTAATTTCACGTGCTAATAAAAGTTGTTGCTTGTCATCAAACACGGCTACAAAACGGCTGCCGTCAGCATTGTTAGTTGCCATACCCACGCCTGCTACGCCGGTTAAACCTAGGCCGCCGTTTTCAACTTGCAGTAAAAAACTTTCAAGTTCAGCGAGTGTATCGATTGCAGTTAGTTTGTTTTCCATTATGGTTACTCTGTGTTGCTCGCCATAGCGAGTCTGTAAATAATATGCAGTTATTTTACAGATCATAGTGGCAAACTTAAACCATCAAACATTAACCTTTATGCATTCCACGAATAGGGTAATTATTATCAGGGTTTTTAATCCAAGTTATACCTCGCAATAAAGTAGACAGATCAGGTCTTACAAATGGATTATTTGAGATATCAACAACTTGTACTGTACCGTGTTCATTCAATACATACACAGCAGGCTCAGCAAATAAATGGTCTGTTTCTTGAGCGTTGCGAGGTTGAGAAACATACAGCCCTAACGCATTCATTTGTTCAGGCTTTAATTCAAACGCAATGGGGTAACTCACTGATAACTTCTCTTTATGTGTTAACAACTGCGCTTCGCTGTCGGCCGATACAGCAATTAAAGAAACTCCAATGTCTTGTAATGACTGTTTAATTTCTTCTAACTGATTTAGATACTGCGTACACATAGGACAATGCTGGCCACGATACACAACCACCATTTGCCAAGCAGCGTCTTGCTGGACACGCCCTAACTCTACTTCGTTACTATTTAGTACAGGGCAATTAATCTTTGGGAAACGACTCCCCGGAAGAAGTTTATTTGTATACTGTGATGCATTAGTCATTGTGTTTCCTCTCAAAAGTGTGTACTTATATGTGCTTTAAAGCGCGCTAAGTCAGTATCTATATCGGCGTTTTTCATAACATCAAAACAAGCAATGGTAGGCATTGCTGTCATACCAAAAAACTTAAAGTTCATATGCATTGGGAACATTAAGTCGTCAACACTTTTACCATTAAAAAATTCTTCTGAATTGTTAAATGACTCCTCTGGTGCGTTAAATGTGAGTGACATCATATATTTAGTATCTTTAAGTGTGCCACCTGTGCCATAACCGCTTTTTGGGTCGTCCTGGTGACGACCATCGCCATTACACATGGCGCCACCCATACCGGCTGTATACACCTCGTCCATATATCTTTTAAACGAAAATGGCACGCCCATCCAGTTAATAGGTGATTGCAGTAAGACAACGTCAGCCCATTTATGAAGTGCTAATTGTGCCTCTACATCAATACTATCTGTCATAGTTACGGTTTTAACTTCATGGCCTTTTTCTATCAGTATCGATGATGCTACATCAACTAGGGTGGCATTTAATTTGCCCTCTGAAAAAGAATAATATTGGTGTGCATTTATAATGAGTACCTTGCTCATGTGATCTCTCCAAAAATAGTACAAAAATTGGTCTTTACTTTAATGTGGTATATAATAGTTACCTGAAGAATAGATTCAATTAGTATACTTTTAGTAACCACCCTATTTTAGAGGTTAAATTTTGGAAAGCTCTATAGAAACAGATAGTAAGGGAAGAAAAAAAAGTTTTAAATGCCTGCTTAGAACCTTGTGCTATTGAAAAAGGAATGCGCTTAATTGGCGGGAAGTGGACAAGCTCTATTATTTATCACTTAAAAGATGAACCTGTTCGCTTTAATGATCTAACTCGAATGTTAGGTGGAGCGAGCAAAAAAATGATAGATCAACGTTTAAAAGAGTTAGAGGCCAATAAGATGGTTTTAAGGACGGTGATCAGCACTAGACCTATTGCTGTCACCTACGAGCTCACTGAGTTTGGGCGCTCTGCACTAGGAATTCTTCACGATCTTAGGGTTTGGTCTGAGTCTAATATTTTAGACTAATTACAAAATAAAAACCCCGCAGATGCGGGGTTTTATGTATTAACTTTGCTTCATTGTGCCTTGTTGCTCAAGGCGGGTATGCCAGCTGAATGCCTCTTCTAAAATATGAGGCGTATGACCGCCACGAACACATGCACGCTCGTAGTAGTCAAGCATGGCGTTGCGATAATCTGGGTGTACACAGTGCTTAATGACTTCAATTGCACGTTCGCGTGGCGCTAAACCGCGTAAATCAGCAAGGCCTTGCTCGGTTACTAAAATATCAACATCGTGCTCAGTATGATCAACATGGCTTACCATAGGCACAACACTTGAAATAGCGCCACCTTTGGCAATTGATTTAGTTACAAACACCGATACATGCGCATTACGTGCAAAGTCGCCTGAACCACCAATACCGTTCATCATTTTAGTACCACACACATGGGTTGAGTTAACGTTGCCATATATATCAAACTCAAGTGCCGTGTTAATTGCAATAATACCTAAACGACGCACAATTTCAGGGTGATTCGACATTTCTTGTGGTCGAAGTACTAGCTTATCACGATACTTTTCAAGGTTATTAAATACTTGTGAGTTACAACGCTCTGATAAAATAATTGAACACCCTGATGCAAAATTAAGTTTACCCGCATCAATTAAATCAAAGGTAGAATCTTGTAGTACCTCTGAATACATAGTGAGGTCTTTAAAATCAGAGTCTAATAAACCCATCATTACTGCGTTGGCAATGTTACCTATACCGGCTTGTAATGGGCCTAGGTTTTCAGGCATACGCTCTTGTGCTACTTCTTCTTTAAAAAAGTTCACTAAGTGACGTGCAATAGAGGCTGTATCTGCATCTGGGTCGGTAACGGTTGAAAATGAGTCACTTTGATTGGTAAATACAATACCCACAATTTTAGCCGGATCAATTGGAATTGCAGTACTACCAATGCGGTCATCTACTTTCACTAGCGGCACTGGCGTACGTGTAGGACGATAAGATGGAATATAAATGTCGTGCAGCCCTTCAAGCTCTGGCTGGTGTAACATATTAATTTCTACAATTACCTGTTTGGCAAAAATAGCAAAGCTGGCTGAATTGCCCACTGACGTTGTAGGTACTATGTGGCCTTCTTCGGTAATAGCAACGGCTTCAATGACCGCTACATCAGGCATCGTTAACTGATGATTACGTAGCTGTTCAACGGTTTCAGATAAATGCTGGTCAATAAACATGACCTCACCGTTGTTAATCGCTTTACGTAATGTGCTGTCTACTTGAAATGGCATACGACGCGCTAACGCACCTGATTCAGTTAGTAGCTTATCTAAGTCGTTTCCTAATGACGCGCCCGTCATTAGGTTAATTTTCATTGGGTTTTCACGCACTCGCTCTGCAAGCGCACGTGGTACAGCTTTCGCTTCACCGGCACGAGTAAAACCACTCATACCCACGGTCATACCGTCTTTAATAAATAAACTGGCCTGCTCTGCAGACATTACTTTGTTGTGTAAGTCGCTACGACGAATTCGTTCTAATTGCATTTGGAACCCCTTAAACCCCATTTTTATTTGGCGCTATTCTAAGTATTTCCTTATGCTTCGTAAGCTAGACCTAAGTCTCATTTACGCATTGTTGATATAAAAACATCGCGAAGCGTTTTAATTTTGTACACTTTATTACTTAACTTATTGGTGATAATAAGGTTAAAATACTAAAAAACGCATACAACTATTTAACTCACTGAGTTTATAAATAAACAAAATCAATTAAAATCAACAGCTTAAAATTTCAATCAGGAAGGTTGAAATTTTTAATTGTATAAAAATTTAGCCGCGCTATGCGGAGCTTACAAAATAATAAACTGTTCATTCATTGGGCAGTAACCTTGTGAGGAATAGAATCCACAATTTAGGTATTAAGGAAAATACATGGATTTGTCTGACGAAGAAATTAACTTTTTATCTGGCTTATTTGAACCTAGTCAAAGTAGTGCATTAATCAATGAAACAAAGTTAACAGTACAAGCATCAATACCAGATGGTATTGCGCATTTACTTGGTCAAGCTAAATTAACCTTATTAGCAGAAGTAGCCCACTACCAACTATGGTTCCCACTTCAATTTAAAACCGATGAATTAGGCCATTTCAGTACTGTATTAGAAGCCCCCGAAGTAATTGACACTAAAGGTATTCAGCGCAGCTGGCGGTTGAGCGAATTAAATATCCAAAGCCAAGGTTTTTGCATTGAATCTATATCTAGCACAGGGATATTTTTAAAACCCACATCAGTACACAGTGAACTTGATGAGTTGCAGAATATGCAATTTATTTTACCCAACGAAGCGGCGATATCATTAGATATAGAACCGGTTAGGCAGAGTAAGTGTGGCATAGCAGCAAAAATTAAACACATTCACCATGGTAAAGAGCAGCTAAGAGCGTATTTATTTGAAGTTCATAAACGTCAATTTTCAAGCTTATACCAGCTAGAGCACAAACAACAAAAATTGGAATTATCAAACTAAAAAAGCCACACAATGTGGCTTTTTTAACTTATTTTATCGAGTGACTTTTACTTTAAGCGTTTGGCCACATCAGCTACACGTTCGCCGTATAAACGAGCCGTTTCTAAATCGCCTGATGGAATTGCAGATTCATCTGCATCAGTAGGTGATTGCACTAATACACCAACTGAACCTCCTAAGTTATTGATATCTTGACGAGTTGATTCCAGTTTATTGGCTGGTGGTAACCCCAGACTTACCCAAATTCCACCATGTTGCGAAGCCAACGTTTGCATACTAATTAGAGTGACTTGTTTGTCGCCATTTAGGCTGCCGCTATTGGTAAACCCGCCAAATACTTTGTCTTTCCACCCCATGGTAAACCAAACTTTAGAGGTAGCATCAACAAACTTTTTAAACTGCCAAGGATATGAGCCCATATAAGTAGGTGCGCCAAATATAATGGCATCTGCATTGTTTAATGCATCCCAATCGGTGTCTTTTATGTCGCCATTCTCATCGATTGCAATAAACTGAGCGTTTGCTCCATCAGCTACAAATTCAGCCACTTTTTTGGTATGGCCATATCCCGAAAAATAAATAACCGCTACTTTACTCATGAACCTTCCTTTTGTTGTGATTTAATAAACACGCTTTAAATATAGTATGGCCGCTAAAGTTAAAATCAACTAAGCAGCGTGTTTAATTAAATTAGCTTGCGTGGCATTAAATTAAAAGGTACTCACTGCAATTTCTAAATTACTCACCGCACAGCCATACTGCGCAGCACTAATACGGTGATATGCCGACTCAGGCGTGGTAGATAGGCTAATAATAAACTCATCTTGCTGGCCAACAGCCGTTTGTTCTTGGCTAAGGCACATGGCTTGCGTTAAAGAGCGTAATTTGGCCTGCGTTAAAATACTGCCAAAACGCTGAACTGGTAAAGGCGGTATTTTAATTGCTGGCAATGCTTGGCTAATACTGCGCTGACTTAAGGTAAAATCGTTATTTTTAATATCAATCACACTGCCCACAGGCCAATAAGAGTAACTATAGGTTTTAGTTTTAGCCTGAGCTTGCCCTGTTGATTTAACCATCACTACACCATTTTTGCCAATTACAGTCATTAAATTGCCAGCTTCAGATTTAATCACCACTAGAGCGGTGGTTTCGTCTACACCAAAACCGAATGTCGGCTGATCTTGGTTTGCGCTTAAGTCGTCGAGCAAAGTGCCTAGTCTTAATGTACGGTTTCGCTCGCTAAAGTGTGTATCGAGTACACCGTAACTAAATGTGCCTAAACCCCCAAAGCGGTTGTAAGTTAAACTATCGCTGTTTGAGCGTTCACTTGGGGCATCAATGGCTTGTGCGCCTTCTTTCAATGCCGACAAGCTAGTGCCATTGGTGATCATCACCACATTCCCGGCGTGGGCTTGCCCACCACTTTGCACCGCGGTACCTGCACTTGTTCCAACAATAACAGGGCGAGACTGTAATGCTTTTGTCCAAGGGTAAGGCTGGTTATTTTCATCAAATAATACTTTTCGAGTTAGGCTTTGATCGCCACCATTAAACATCACACCGGTACTGTTTTTTATTAGCTCTACTAAAGCGTCGGTGCCTTTTTTACACAATTGATATTCAGCTTGTGTGCGATCAGGGTAAATATGTTCGCGTTGATATAGTCCCATTTCGGAGTGCCTAAGCGTGGTTAAATCATCACACTTGTTGGTGGTTATTGCTTTAGCAAGCGCAGGGGTTAATGCAAGCCATTGCGAATTTACATTAGGGAAGCTTAGTAATCCTTCATAAAAATCAGCAGATTCATAAGGATCTCTACTTGAGGCGGTAATGGCCAGTATACTCGGGTTAGTATCATTAACTTTTAAACTACCCGATATAAACTGCAAAATCTCTGTCGCCGCCGATTCGCTATTAAGCGCAGTATTTACCTGCTCTTTTAGTCGCTTGTTGTCGCTTTGGATTTGCGCTACTTCAAGCATATCTATTACAAAATTGTATTCTTGATCCGATAAACTATTGAGCTGTTTGCTATCAATATCGCGCCACAACCATAACAGTTCTTTTTTCGATAATGTGGGCGATGACTTAGCCTGCATTGTTGCTAAATTTTTAATAGTGTTATTTTTAGCTTGGCTATTTTTACTGGGCCATTGTTGCTTTATTTGGCTAATTTTAGTGTGAGAGAGCGCAAATACATTATGCGTTTTACCCGAGATCTGAGTATTTTTTTCACAGTTTTTAGAGCTTAAACTGGCACATGTTGTGAGAGCTCCACCCACTAAAACAAGAGTTTGATTAGACTCTTTTGCGCTTAATTGTAGCGAAAAAGCAATTAAAATTGAGTAAAAAGCGGTTATTATTCGCGATTTAACTAACCGCTTGTTTGGTAAATTTATTCGTTCCATTATGTTACACTCATGTAAAAAATTATAAGAAATAACTTGCGAGAGCGTCTCTCACTTGCTATAAAAAAAAGGAACTTTAAAACGCGAGTAAGCTAGCACCCATTTGCTAGCTTTGTCAAAAACCTTTTTGGAACGAGAATTATGTTTAAAAAAGCAACATTGCTTACAACATATTTCTACTCACCACACTACCTTTCGGAGTGGTTTGACGAGTAGCCCACCACCTCACTAATTTCTGTGAGGGGCTCAGCGTGTCATTTCACCATTGCCCTGTCTAAAAACCATAATAATTAAAGCCTTAAGAAATATTAAACCTATTTCTGCGCGCTTAAAAAAGACAAAAGGTACTACAATGTTTCGTCAACTAACTATTGCGGCCACAGTAAGCGCTTTACTGAGCCCTGTCACTTGTGTGTATGCACAAGAAACTCAAACTAATACCAACATTGAACGAGTAGAAGTAACAGGATCTCGCTTAAAAGGCGTTGATCTGGAAGGCACTATTCCACTAACCGTGCTAGACCAAGATGCAATCAAACGCTCTGGCGCTAATACTATTCATGAATTACTCAAAGATTTATCTGTTTTTAAAGGCGGAAGTGGCACATTTTCAACCTCTGAAAGTGGCGGTACGTCTACCTCAACACCAGCGGGTCAATCAGCAGCGAGCTTAAGAGGCATGGGGCCATCAGCAACGCTTACATTAATAAATGGGCGAAGAGTTGCGCCTAGCTCATTTGCTGCAGGCACTGAAAACTTTGTAGATGTGAATTCTATTCCACTTGCGGCCATTGAACGTATTGATATTTTAGCCACCGGTGCATCAGCCGTTTATGGTGCCGATGCTGTAGCGGGTGTTATTAACTACATTTTAAAAGATGATTTTGAAGGCGCTGAAATCAATACTTCGTTTGCCGATAGCTTTGATCAACATGACGAAAGTAAAAAACAATTAAACTTAGTGTATGGTACAAAAATAGGCGAGAGTAACTTAACGGTATTTGCAGATATATATGACCGTAACGCTTTTAAAGCGACCGATCGCGATTATACCGCCTCACCTTCATTAGTGAATGGTTACTCCTATTTACCTAAGCTGGAGAACTCACCTAATATTTATTATTTCAGCAGCCGAGATGGTAACGAACTTCCATCACCAAACTGCAAAACCGAGTTAGTTACTACTGAACTTGATGAACAAATTTGTGCTTACTACCCTAATCAAGATGATTACCTAGAAACGCCATTTGAAAGCCTTTCAACCGGCTTTATGTTTAATAGTGAGCTTGGTGGTCTACAATGGCATACTGATTTTTTTTACAGTCAGACCAAGGCAAAAGCGTATTCATCGCCCTCACCTATTAACCAAATTAATGACGACGACGGCCCGTATGTTTTAGAAGACGCCTTATTTATTTACGATAATGCCGATGGTAGTAATGATTTATTAGATCAACTCTACATTGACCCATTTGATACTCAAAGTGGTCGAGAAGTGTATGGTTTTGCATTTGATGCGCGCTTTAATGCCCCAAGAACGGTGGAAGTAGAAACGAAAAACTTTCGCTTAGTAAGTAGCCTAAGTGGTGAAATTGGTGATTGGGGTTGGGAATCTGGTGTTACTCTTTCTCGCTCACGTTCAGAGCAAGAAGCGATTGCAGGGGTTTATAATCGCAACAAGTTCCATGGCGCGATTACAGGCGAGCTATGTTCAGACGGTACGCTGGCAAGTTATGACGGTACTGACTTAAATTGTGCATCTGGGGAGTTGCTACCTTTTTACAACCCTTTCCTTCAAGGCGACGCCGCTAATGATGCCGTTTTGGCAACAGCGCAAGCTCGCCCAACACGCAGTGGAGAAAGTACTGTTTACGGCTGGGATGCTAACTTTAATGGTGAACTATTTACCTTTAACGACCTACCAGCCTATGCCTCATTTGGGGTAGAAGCACGACGTGAAGAGCTAAGCGACATTCCTTCGCTTAATTCACAAGCTCAAGCAGATAAAGACTATCTTGTTGATGTATTTGGCTTTGGCTCTAGTTTATCAGAGGCCGATCGCACTCAATATGCAGCGTTTGCTGAATTAAGTATTTCACTGAGTGAGCAAATAGAGCTACAAGCAGCGGGTCGATACGATCATTACGATGATTTTGGTGGCACCTTTAATCCTAAAATAGGTTTGAGCTATCGCCCGACTGATTCGTTAGTTGTTCGTGGTTCATGGTCAACCTCGTTTAGAGCACCATCATTAACTCAAGCTGGCGTTAAATTAAGAACCACGCAATCTACTTTTGACTGTGGTGCCAACCAAGCTGTAGCCGATTTATACTGTATGGGTGATGGCACCCAAGTGAGTGTTAATTCGTTAGAGTTAGGTAACCCTAATCTAAATGCAGAAGAATCTGAGGCTATCAGTGTTGGCTTTGCATGGAGTCCATCGGCTAATACTAATTTAACCCTTGATTATTGGCAGTTTGATCATGAAGAAGTAATCGATACCAACATGACCGCAGTGCTCGACCGCGCTATAACTGATGCGTCACTTCGTCACTGTGGCATTGTCCCACCGGGCGAGCAAGGCATATCGTACGATGAAGCATTATGTGATGTCACCGACACCAGTGGTTTAAACATAGAGCAAGACGGCGCTAATTTAACTGAAATTTTAAGCAGTTATATAGATGAATTTAACCCACGTGATGACGAGCTATTTTTACCGTTGTTTCGCGATCATGCTATCCCACTTGAAAACACTGGGTCACAAACATTAGCAGGCATAGACTTTAAGTTTGACCATAGGTTTGTTTTACCAAGCGGCGATTTAACCTTTGCGTTTGACGGTACTCATTACCTTGAGTTTGAACGTAATAAACCGGGGTCTGACTCGTTAGAGAAGTTGGTAGGAACTTATCGTTACCCTGAAAATATTGCGCGTATGTCAATAGATTGGGAAGCGCAAAATTACTACCTTAACTTAGGTGCAAACTACACCAGCAGCTACGAAGATGATATAGAAGGCCTGCGTGGTCGTGAAATTGATGAGCTAGATTCGCTTGGCGTATTAGACTCAAAAGGTGAGCATCAGGTTGATGACTGGCTCGTTTGGGATTTATCAGCGGGTTTTTATGTTAATAAATCGCTGACTTTGCGCGCGCGCATCAATAATATTTTTGATAAAGAGCCACCCACTCTTTATGGCTCAAGCCGTGGCTTTGATTCAATTAATCATAATGCCCTAGGTGCTAATTATAAATTAAGTATTAGCTACCGCTTTTAACCGCTTAGCCGCAAAGCAAACGCTTTGCGGCCTTCCTTTTATTACAGGTCATGGCTACAGTGACACTGCCTATTAAGTGCTAAAGTACGTTTAAGCGTTTATTTACGCATCAACACAATGACCTTTTATTAAAGTGAAATTATGAAACAAAAACAATTTTCTATGCCAGATGCAAGCATCATTTTGCTGTGTGTGGCAGTGGTTGCCTATATGGCCACGGTATTTATTACCCCTGGGGTATTTAATGCAGAATCTGGTAGCCACACTGTGCAGCTTTCACAATATCAAGCCGTTAACGACCAACAATCACCACCTGTTTTTGCACAAGGTGGCGACATTGGTTTAGCAAATGTATTGTTTGAAGGCTTAGTGTCGGGTGATAAATATGGTGCAGCTATTGGCGTAATGGCGTTTATTTTAATCACTGGCGGTGCCTTTGGCATTATTATGAAAACCGGCGCGATTAATAACGGCATTATGGCACTTATTAATAAAACCCAGCGGGTTGAATGGCTGTTTATTCCCTTACTGTTTTTACTATTTTCGTTAGGCGGCGCGGTATTTGGTATGGGCGAAGAGGCTATTGCATTTTGTATTGTGCTGCTCCCTATTATGCAACAACTTGGCTACGACGCTAAAGTCACTGTACTTACAACTTACGTGGCCACGCAAATAGGCTTTGCCACCTCATGGATGAACCCTTTTAGCATTGCTATAGCGCAATCGATAGCTGAAATCCCAGTATTTTCTGGTGCGGGCTTTCGTATGTTAGCGTGGGCTTGTTTTACCCTTGTAGGCCTCGTGTTTACAATGCGCTATGCAAAACGGATAAAAACACAATCCCAAAAAACGGGTGATCAGCCAACGATTAAACTCAGCCTAGCCGATGCACTCACATTATTAGTGTTTGTATTGGGCATAGCCTGGGTTGTATGGGGGGTGATGGCGCGCCAATATTATATTCCTGAGCTTGCTGCACAGTTTTTTTGTATTGGCCTTATCAGTGCAATAATTGCCATCGTGTTTAAAAAGCTAACCGCGAATGAGTGCGCGGAAGCGTTTAAACACGGTGCACAAGAATTATTGCCAGCGGCGTTATTAGTCGCACTGGCTAAAGGCATTGTATTACTATTAGGCGGTAGTGATTTAACCACTCCCTCAACTCTCAACACCCTGCTTTATTACTGTGCAAGTAGCATAGCCAGTGTGCCAGATTACATTGCAGCTTGGGGAATGCTGGTGTTTCAAAGTGTATTTAACTTTTTTGTTTCATCGGGTTCAGGCCAAGCTGCCATCACTATGCCGCTGATGTCTCCACTTGGCGATTTGCTCAATGTATCAAGGCAAATTGTAGTATTGGCCTTTCAATTAGGTGATGGATTAACCAACATTTTAATTCCCACCTCAGCTAGTTTAATTGGTTGTTTAGGTGTGGTGAAATTAGATTGGGGAGAATGGGCTGCGTTTATTTGGCGCTTTGCTCTAGCACTTTTTGTATTAGCAAGCGGCTTTATATTTCTTGCTTACTTTATTAATTATCAATAAAAAGAATTTGTTATGTTAACTTTAATTCAAGGTGCAACCGTTTATGCACCTACCTACCTAGGCACACAAGATGTTTTAATTGGCGGTGGTAAAATCATTGCTATTGACGAAAATATAATCCTCGACAGCAGTGTACTCGTCAAACGAATTGACGGTAAAAATAAGCTTGTTACGCCGGGGTTTGTTGACTCGTTAGTGCATATTACCGGTGGCGGTGGCGAAGCTGGATTTGCCAGCCGCACCCCTGAAATGAACCTAACCGATGCAACCCTATCGGGCACTACCACAGTGGTGGGCGCACTGGGTACCGACTCAAGCTCACGTACGCTTACCAATTTGGTTGCCAAAGCAAAAGGCCTAAAAGAGCAAGGGCTGAATGTATTTTGCCATACCGGTTCGTATCATTTACCCGCTAAAACTCTTACTCACTCAATCACTGACGACATCATGTATATAGAGGAGTTTATAGGTGTTGGCGAAGTGGCTATTTCTGATCATCGCAGTAGCCAACCTACGGTCCAGCAATTAGCAGAATTGGCAGCCGAGGCCAAAGTAGCCGGTATGCTCAGTGGTAAAAAAGGCACCGTGAGTATTCATGTCGGCCCTGTTGATAGCCATTTAACTATTTTGCATCAGGTGGCTCAGCAAAGTGATATTAAGCTTAAACAGTTTTATCCTACACATATGAACCGCAATAAAGCACTTCTTGATGCCGGTATTCACTTTTGTGATCAAGGCGGTACTATCGACTTTACCACCAGCACTACCGATTACGATTTGGCCCACGGTGAGTTCGCAGCAGCCCATGCCCTTGCTTATTGCTTAGACCAAGGTGTAGCAGCAAATCAACTCACTATGAGCTCAGATGGCCATGCTAGTTTACCTATTTTTGATAAAGACTTTAACTTATTAGGGCTTGAGGTAGGCAAAGAGTCCTCTTTATTAACCTCGTTTCAGCAAGCAGTTAAGCAATATAACGTCCCTATTGAGCACGCTTTAATGAGCATAACCAGTAACCCTGCCGATATTTTAGGACTTGATAAAGGCCGCCTTAAAACAGCGAGCGACGCGGATGTTGTGCTTCTCGATAAAGAGACCTTAACCCCTGAGTATGTATGGGCTAACGGCACTTTAATGGTGCAAAACCGCCACGCGGTTATAAAAGGATTGTTTGAATAAACTAGAACAGCTCAAATGCTGCTGAAATATTTCAGCAGCATTTAACGCCAAAAAATTCGTTACCCTAGTTTGAAATTTTAATCCGAAAAGGTCGCTAGAACATAGTTATTAAATTCAACTACCTTTCATTGTAGCTGAGTTTTTTGTCATAAAAACAAGACCATTTTCATTTATACATTCAGCATACACCTGAGCACTCATGGGTTTAGAAAAGTAATAACCTTGAAACTCTTTACATCCCATTTCGGACATTATTAAGACCTGTTCTTCGGTTTCTACTCCCTCGGCTACACACTTGATATTGAGTTCATCACACATCACATGCATAGCTTTAACTAAGCTTTTCTGGCGTGTAGAGCGTGTAACCTGACTTATTAAAGAGCGATCCAATTTAAGTTTATCAATAGGGTAATCAGCAAGGCGTGCAATATTTGAGTAGCCAACACCAAAGTCATCCACAGTAATAGAGAACCCCCAATCTTGCAAAGTTTGCATAAGTTTTAGAGAGTGGGCTTGGTTAGCCTCAAGTGATGTTTCGGTAAGCTCTAATTCTATTTGATTCGGTTTTACATTAAAATCCGCCAAATATTTCACCAATTTTGACATAAAGTCAGCTTGGCTAAAATCGAGCAAAGATATGTTTATTGCTATAGGTAAAAGTGGCAAACCAACTTTATTCCATTGGGCAATTTGAGCGCAGACTTTTTGAATAATTAAATCCGTTAATCTACTAATCATTCTGTACTCTTCTGCAATAGGAATAAAGACAGTTGGCGATATATTACCAAGCACAGAGCTATGCCAACGAGCTAATGCTTCAAGCCCAATACATTCACCTTTTGCATTCACTTTAGGTTGATAATGTACTGACAGATCATTTTGTTGCAAAGCTTCATCAAGTAACATGGAAATTTCATACTTTTCCATAAAAGCCTGTGATTGTTTTTGGTTGTAACCACTAAAAGGCAAGTTATAGTCTGCGAGCTTGAGCGCCTCACACGCATTACTAAGAACAATAGCACTATCTTCACCGTGCTCAGGACACTTAGCAAAACCAAATAAAAATGATTGTTGGTAATTAGTACCAAATACATCATAAGTTTGATCTAAAGTGCTTTTAATTTGTATTAATAACTTGTTTTGCTGTTCACTTGAGCTTGAACCAACAATAAAGCAAAGTTTACTACCTTCTATATACGCACAAAGCAAGGGCCCTTCAGGCATTGCTTTTAAGCGCTTATAAGCAGTAATTAGCAATGATTGGGAGTCAGCCTTGTTAAGTTTTAAATTTAAATATTCACTATTTGCGCTTTGTGTGACTACGATATAAAAGCCTTTTTGATATTTAGACGTTAACCTATCGCATTGCATCTCAAACCACTCTCGATTAGGCAATTTCGTCTGCGAGTCTCTAAACCTTAGACGTTTGTTCTCTTGCTCCATCATAGACAAGTTTTGTTTAATTAACTGCTCTTGCGTGCAATCATAAAAGTCATACACTCGGTAATTTGTACTCATTGCTATTTGCTGATAATTACTCTTATAGTAGCGACTCTTATATTCTATGATTTGATTTTTTATATTTAACTCTTTGCTATTAAGTGCAGGGAATAATCCATCAATTCTCTCAGCCTTTTCTTTCAAGCTGTTTTTTAATCCAAACATTTCAATAGCATGTTGATTTAAATCTGTAATTACTAAATTTTCGTCGACAATAATTTTAGCTTTATTAGATTCAGTAAATAAGGTGCGATAAAGCTCGTTTTTATCTTTAAGGAAGCTATTAGCATTTAACATGGTTTTGTTTAAACGTTTGGCAGCAACAATTGTTCGCGCAGTAGCCAGTGGAATACAAATATTAAAAAATAAAAATATCAGGCCTGTAATATATAAGTCAGCTTCTGGTAATTGGCTTGATATTCCTGAATAGCCAGATAAATCAACATTATTAATAATCATGTAAAAAGGTATGATGTTTAAAATACCGTAGGCCAAAGCCGTTCTGTAACCGAGTAGCATAAGAGCAATGATGGGACATGAATACATAAACATAGAACCCACCTTTGCAAGCTCTAAGTCAGTTAAAAATAAATTCATTGATAAACTACCGGCAACGATAGTTAATAAAAGTGCGTTTGCACTAAATGTGTAAAATCGCTTACTTGCTAATAAAAGACTAAAAGCAATAGTGAAAAAACTAATAGTAATAACTGCAATGTAAATTAGGTTGAATTCAATTGCGCGGGTGTATGTATAACAAACTACCAAAAAACAGAGCAAAGTAACGAGAGTTAAAATTATCCGCAGTGCACTCACCCGCCAGTGTGCGACTTCATCATGGGCAGTATGATGATCGTTAAGTAAGAAGTACTTATGGAGAAAGTGCATAATAAACAACAATTAATACATGTCATTCAATTAAACATTGATAAGTTGTCAAAATCAATTAAATAAGTCTAATAACTAATCCAATTGAAGTGACTCTCAAAGTTAATCTAATATATAGTAACTATCCAATATGCTCACTTTCATAAACCGGGGTTACCCAATATTTAACGGTGTGTACTTACAAACAGGGCTTAGCGTCGTTTTTAGTATGGCAAGTTCAGATAATAAAATATGCACCTCAAATTGATAAAAACTACGATACCCTTCTACTTGCTCGGCAATATCAAACTCGCTGTGCTCTTTGCTATAGCCTTGAATTTTTTTAAGTTAAAGCCGGTTATACAGTCTATGCCTATTAATATATCAACTACGTCATCTTTTATATTTGTGGGTGCATTTAGGGTAAAAAGTAACTGTTCAGCCATGTTTTTTCTCCAACCAACCATAGAAGATAGGTAATAAATAAAGGGTAGTAATAGTGGAGGTAATTAACACGCCAATAACTACGATAGCTAATGGCTTTTGTATTTCAGCTCCTGGACCTGTTGCAAACACCAGCGGCAATAAACCAAACATAGCGGTTGTAGCGGTCATTAATACAGGGCGTAGCCGCCTACTTGCAACATCTAAAATGCACTGTGTTACATATACAGCAAAGCCGATGTAGAGGGCAGACATGAGTTTGCCGCATGGTTTTTAAAAGACTTTATGCAACAAAGGTACTATCCGCATTCAAGCTCAGCCATTAACTAATGCAGTGACTATCGCATATACTTGCGCGCTATTTTAGTCAGCGTTAAGCTAACGCTTTATTTTCGTCATTATGGTCTATGTGCTCTATAGCCCGCAGAGATAATTCAACTTAAAGGTTTAATATGAATAACAGTAGTTACCCAATTGGTACGCCTGGTGAGAAGTGGAACAACAATAATAAAATCCAATGGCTTGAGGCACAAAAAATTAAGCGAAGCTATCAACAAGAAGTCGTAACATTAATTGATGAACTTAAAAGCACTCTAGAAGTACAGCAATACGGTGAGCTTAATTATGCCGCAGGTAGCTACCCTTTGTACGCGTTAAAAACCACTAATTTTGATACAAACAAAGCCACTGTTTTAATTACTGGCGGCGTACATGGCTACGAGACCAGTGGTGTTCATGGCGCTTTAAGATTCGCTAAAACATTGGCAAATAAGTACGCTGAGCACTTTAATATTGTAATTACCCCCTGTATTAGCCCATGGGGTTATGAAACGATTAATCGTTGGAACCCAGATGCGGTAGACCCTAACCGCTCTTTTTATCAGGGCAGTCCAGCACAAGAATCAGCGGCAGTAATGAACTATGTGCAATCTTTAAATACTGATTTAATCGCGCATATCGATTTACATGAAACAACAGATTCTGATAACAGTGAATTTAGACCAGCACTCGCGGCTCGTGAAGGCAAAGTAAACACCAACTGGAACATTCCTGATGGCTTTTATTTAGTGGCTGATAGCAACAAACCAGAGCCTGCTTTTCAAAAAGCAATTATTGAACATGTTGAAAAAGTAACGCATATTGCACCTAGCGATGAAAATCAGCAATTAATTGGTGTACCACAAGCGCAATTTGGGGTAATTAATTACGCGGCCCGTGATTTAGGCTTATGTATGGGATTTTCTGAAGCTGCGTATGTCACCACCACTGAAGTATATCCAGACAGTGCAACGGCTAACCCTGAAGAGTGTATATTAGCGCAAGTTGCTGCAATTTCAGGTGCCTTAGACTACATTATAAATAAGTGACCAATGCAGTAAATAATCAATAAAAGGAGCGGCTATTGAAATTTGAAAATAACTACGGCAGTTATAGCTTGCGCGTTGAAGGTAATATAGTTATTGGGCAGTTTAAAGGTAACTTAAACCCTCAGTTATTAAATCATTTTAAAGCCGCTTTATTAAATACCATTGAACCTTTTAAACATTTGTCTTGGGGTTATATTAGCCACTCTCCTGAGGTGATTGCTGCTACCCCCGATGCTGAAAAAAACATGATAGATGTAAGCCAAACAATGGGGATTAATAACTGTTTGATCAGTGCGTTTGTCCTCACCTCGCCTATTGCTATAAGGCAATTGCAGCGGATTATGCACAGCTCAGGCCGTGATGCTCATTTACAAGAGTGCTTGTTTGATGATTTTCAAAGCGCCAAAAAATTTGTAATTAAGCAGCTAGCCCTAGCCGAGTCAGGTTGTTAACTGGCTAGGACTCATACTTTATTAATTTTTATAAAACTGACTGTCTTTGGTAATAGTAATTGCAGGATCTTCTTGCGAAGTGATCACAAAACTCAGCTTACTCACTTTGCGTGCTAAATCGTAACCGTCTGCAGTCACCGTTACCGGCACACTTTTCATCAGCCCAGGCTCTACTAATATAGCATTTGGGCTTTGCAATGTAGCCCCCTCTAAACCGCTAATTGAAATTGAATAATGCAGCGGTTGCTGAGTTTTATTGATAATAGTAAGTGTGTAAGGGTTTTCAACTAAGCCTTCGTAATTTACCCGATACAATGCGTTTCTATCTCTAAGCACAGAAGCTTCTATAGGGGTGCGTTGTAACATCCAAGCAAACATAGATAAAATTAATAGCGCAGTTAACGCCCCATAGCCTACAAGTTTAAGCCTAAATGGATTCGTTTTTTGCCCTGCCATTTGCTTTTCACTGGCGTATTTAATTAAGCCTTTTTCGTAGCCAAACTTATCCATGGTGTCGTCACAAGCGTCAATACATAAACCACAGTTAATACATTCATATTGCAAGCCATTGCGAATATCAATCCCTGCAGGGCATACTTCCACACATAAGTTACAGTCTACGCAATCACCTAAATTAAGCGCTTTAGGATCAGCTTTGCGTTTACGTGGGCCGCGATTTTCACCCCGTTCGCTATCGTAAGTAACCACCAGAGTGTCTTTATCAAACATCACCGATTGAAAGCGCGAATACGGACACGCCACAGTACACATTTTTTCACGTAAAAAGCCCGCATTTCCATAAGTACAAAACGCAAATAAAAATACCCAAAAACTGGTGATCCCAGACCACTCTAAATTTAACATTTCGAGATACAAGGTTTTAGCGGGGATAAAATACGCTAAAAATGAGGTCGCCGTGAGTATCGAAATAACCAGCCAAGCACTGTGCTTAGTGATTTTTTTTCGCAATTTGGTAATATCCCAAGGGCTTTTATCAAGCTTAATACGCTGGTTACGCGTACCCTCTATACGTTGCTCAACCCAAGAAAACATTAACATCCAAATGGTTTGTGGGCAGGTATAACCACACCATACTCTGCCAAGCCAGTTGGTAACAAAAAATAGGGCAAACGCTCCCACCATAAACAGCATGGCTAAAATCATAAAGTCTTGAGGGAGCAAGGTAAGGCCAAAAATAGTAAATTTTTGGGTGGCCACATCCAATAAAACCGCTTGCTGGCCGTTATATTGAACCCACGGAATGGCAATAAAACTCAGCATTAACAACCAGCCTAAATTGCGACGTATACGTTGAAAAAAACCTTTTTGCTCGCGTATATAAATTGGCCCCTCTTCTTTATAGGGCTTTATGATCATGTCTTCTTCTTTAATATCAAACTTCATGCTACTTACTTCATAGTGACGGGTACTAAACAAGTATTTGCAACTTTCAGACCACACTGAAAGTTAAACTAAAGCATTGATATTAAATGATTTTAAAAATAAAACCGAACTATAATATCGCGATATTTAGCGGTTATCGCGATATATCACGAATTAATTCTGACGACGCAGTCCTAACTTTTGCATTTTTGAGCGTAAGGTGCTCTCTGGTAAGCCCAACTTATTTGCCGCGCCTTGTTCACCTGCAATTTTCCAATTACACAGTGCTAATACGCTGCTTATATGCTGTTTTTGTGCTTCATCAAGTGTAAGCGTTGGGTTTATGGCGTTATCATCGCCCGCTTTGAGCGACTGACTTAACTGTAATGTAGAGTGTTTAGATAAAATAGCTTCTCGTTCGAGTACATTTTGTAGCTCTCTAATGTTACCTGGCCAGTCATAGGCTTGTAATTGTCTGATCGCTTTTGTACTTAACCCTTGCAATTGCTTACCTAAGCGCTTGTTTATTTGTGCAATTAAGTTTTGACACAAGTAAGGAATGTCTTCTTTTCGTTCTTTAAGTGCTGGCACATGAATAGGAAATACATTTAAACGGTAATATAAGTCCATTCTAAACTGCCCTGCTTGTACCATTTCCCACAAGTTACGGTTGGTTGCAGCAATGATGCGAGTATCAACCTTTAGGGTTTGACTACCGCCAACGCGTTCAAATTCACGCTCTTGTAATACCCTTAATAGCTTACTTTGGGACTCTAACGGCAGCTCTGCGACTTCATCTAAAAATAAGGTGCCGTGATCGGCAAGTTCAAAACGTCCTTTACGACGCTCGTTAGCGCCAGTAAATGAGCCCCTTTCATGCCCAAAAAGTTCTGACTCTAATAAACTTGGAGTGAATGCCGCACAATTTACTTTTATGAATGCTTGTTCGTTGCGCTTACTGAGACGGTGCAAGTTACGCGCTACCAACTCTTTGCCAGTGCCATTTTCACCAAGAATGAGTACGGTGCTGTCGGTTTCACTCACTAACTGTATTTGATCTAACATGCGTTGGAATACAGCGCTGTGGCCAACCAGTCCTGAATCTTGCCAATCCTCGTTAAGCTCGGCAATAAGGTAATCGTTCTCATCTTTTAGCTGCTCGCTTAGATGCTTTACTTGAGCTAACGCTTCGTGCAACTGGGTTTGGGTTTGCTGTTGTGCTGATATATCGCGAAATACTGCCACAGCACCAATAAGCTGGTTATTTTTATAAACGGGAGTGGAGGTGTACTCAACTGCAAAGGCACTACCATCTTTGCGCCAAAATACTTCGTTTTTTACTTCGCGGCGTTTGCCATCAAACATAGTGCAATAAATTTGGCACTCATCGGCAGGGTAAGGGGTGCCATCGGCATGACTATGATGATGATATTGATGTATTTTTTTTCCTAATAATTCATCGGCCGTCCACCCAGTCATTCGCTCTGCAGCTGGGTTTACAAATACCGCATTACCGGACAAATCAAATCCATATATACCCTCACCTACCGCATTGAGCAATAAGGTAGGATCGTTTAAAAAGTTTTTTATCATAATACAACCTCGCGAAATATCGCGAGCATTATGCCAATTTTATCCTGCTTTAGCACTTAATAATGGCTAAATAACGCCTTAATATTTATTTTGGCGTCTAAACGCGCTGCAATTAAATATAAGCCAGCTAATTTACGGTGAATAAACAATGCATCCACAGGAGGGGTATGCCACTGCTGCGACTGGGCACTTAATTGCATTCCAGCATCTTTGATGTTGCTAGCAAGTTCACTGTTTTTAAAATCAAACTCACCATTATAGCGAAGTGGCTCGCAAGCCATTAAAAATAAATCAATCACTCTTTCTTTATAGTCATCTTTTAAAGCGTCTTTAAAGTAACCAATTGCAGTGGCGGCATTGAGCACACCTTCACGATCATTATTACTGCCGGCTTTAAACAAGGCTAAATAGGCATCACTTAGGGTAGCTGTAATTTCTCGGGTGGCACCAAAATCAAATAACACGATTTTTTGTGATTCTGGTTGGTAATGGTAATTAGCAAAGTTAGGGTCGGTTTGAATTAACTTAAACTCAAACATTTCTTTAAAAAACAAATCAATTAGTTGCTCAGCAACCCGACTTCGATCTGATTGTGGTAAATATGTAATGCCCTCTATAGGCTTGGCATCTACATACTCCATGGTTAGCACTTGCGCAGTACTGTGCTCTACATACACACTAGGCACTTTAAAATGGGGGTTAGTCGATAACAGGTTTTTGTATCGTGCTAAATACTGAGCTTCTAGGGTGTAATCAGCCTCAGCTAGTAACTGCGCTTTCGCTTCTTCAACTAAGGGTTTTATATCCAATTCTTTAGGTAATAATCGCGATAAAGTAAGTAAAGTGATCACATTATCTACGTCGCTTACCACACTTTTAGAAATACCTGGATATTGAATTTTAACGGCTAATTGATCACCATTTTCTATATAAGCTAAATGAACCTGCCCAATTGATGCAGCTGCAAACGGCCTTAGTTCAATATGAGAAAAACGCGATAACCAATCATCCCCCCATTGCTCTTTTAGCACGCTCACTAATTGCTTATGTGGCATTGGGTTGGCATCGGCACGCAACAAAGACAGTAACTGCGCAAGCTCGGGAGTTAATAAGTCGCCAGCATCCATTGAAAGTAACTGCCCAAGCTTCATTGCCGCACCGCGAAGGTGCGACAGCTGAGTGGCTAAGTTTTCAATATTTTTCGGCTGGAGTAATAAGCTTTTATTATCCCAGCCTTTACCACTAAGCGCACTTTTGGCACCACCTACTAACATATTTGTGGCAACACCTGTGGCTAATGAGCCTAACTTTGCAAATCGTGAAAGTCGAGAGGTGGGAACGGATCGCTCATTAGCCATAATTAACCTAATCTATTAATAATAAGGTCAATTAATACGTTTTATTACGCTTATTAGATCTAAATTATAACCGAGGTACTAGCTTAATCGCGCCTTCGACTACTTTTAAATCTAAGGGTAAATTACTTAACAGTGCCATTTTAGGGTCGTTCATATTTAACTTATAAACAGGGTTAACCGCTAAAAATGCATTCATGACATCCATCGCCTCATTATCCAGCACTTCTAAATTACCTTTAAAACCCCCTGCATCGATACTTGAATCGCGTAACTTAACATTACGTAAAAATACGGCTTTTTTCTCGCTATCATAAAAAGGCGTGCCTTGTATTTGTAACTTTAAACGCACAGGATACTTTAATGCAAAGGCATTAATCTCGGCGCTCGAATCAGCACCTAATAAAACATAATCACTGTTGTCGGGACCAATATTAACGCTTAAATCATTTACATCAAACTGCACAGGTAAGCCCATCAGGCTAACTTTTTCACTTAGTTTAGGTAACTCTTTATTTAGTAACGACCCAACCTCTGAATTTGTAAATGAATAAACTGAAATACCCTGAGTGCTGTTACAGGCAGTTAAAAATAATAGTGAAATAAAAACAAAAAATTTCATACAAAACCCTATTCATTAATCGTATTGGCAGTAAGTAGCCATAATAAAAAACCGCTTTAATAGCGGTTTTTTTACTTTAGTTGATAAAAGTTAATTTACAGCAAAAATAACTTTTAACCTTGCTAGTGTGTCAGTTTTGACTGAACCTTCGCTGAGTGCAATTAATTGCTTTAAATAATAGTTTAAATCAGCGTGGTCTCCACGGTGCTTGTCATCTAGCATTGCCACTTGCTCAACCATTCTTTGCGCTGAGTCATGCGAACTCACGTTGGCTAGTATTTCCATACGCGTTAGCAACTGCTCGATACTTAATGCCGTTTTTACCACACCAGTATACTGACTTGGCACTGGTTCATTATTCTCAAGCGCAACAAATAATGCGTTTAAGTTAGCTTGTTCGTTTTTGGCGGCTAATCCGGTTAGCTTTTCATCTATAGCTGACAATAAAGCGGATACTTTAGGCGTTAACGATTTAAATGGCATATACCCTTTAACTTTGGTTTGCAGATCAAGTAATTGGGCTTTACCTTCAACACTATTTAAAGCCACTTCGAGCTCATTTAGTTCGGCTGTTGCTAGCTTATCTGATTCACCTTGCTCGCGTTTTTGCTGCTCAAACTCTTCGCTGCGTTTAGTGAATGTTGCATCATTAAACTCACGGAATTTTTGCCATAGTGCATTCTCAGCTTTTAAGCCTGCAAACCCTATACTCTGCCATTGTTGCTGTAACTGCTTTAACTGCTGACACGCCTCTGCTAGGTTTTCACTTTGAGATAGCTGTTGCGCTTGCTCAACGAGCTCATTTTTAAGTGCGGCATTGCCTTTATGAAACGCATTAAGTGAAGATACAACTAGCTGCTGTTCTGCCTTATAACGCTCGTTTAAAATTCGGTATGTTTTAGGATCAACTTTACCTACACTACGCCATGCTTTTTGTAATCGGTTGTAGTGGCTTTCAAATTGTTTCCAATCTAAATCAGCACCCTTTGTCGCTTGTAAATGCAATGCATGCATTTGCGCTATTAGTTGCTCACGCTCTACTTTAGCCGCTTCACGCTGGATTTCTTGCTCTGCGAAATAACTACGACAAGGTGCGAACAATAGCTCAATTTTTTCATCAAACTCATTACCTTGCTGCTTTTCTTGCTCTGTATCAAGGCGCCCTAGTTCATTCCAACGCTTACGCAATACTTTAACTTGATCAGCACGCTGTTGTGGATCGTTACAAGGCTCATCAACTAACAGTGTTACTTCTTCTAAAAGTGCAGTGCGTTTAGGGGCCGCTGCATACTTTTGCCAATCTTTAGCATCAGCTAGCTGCGCTTCTAGGTCAGCTTTTAAGTTAACCAACGGCTGTTGGTATTTCTCAGTTAGCGCATTAAATAGCTCTTCGAAGCCTTTAAATACACCAAATGCAACATTAAAACGCCCTTCTTCAATTAAACGTTTAACATCACGCGCTTTTCGCTTAGCTTGGCTTTGAGTTTTTTCTAACGGCTTAGTGAGTTCGCTCATTGCAGCTAAAAACTGCTTCTTATGCGCATTAAGCTGAGCTTTAAATGACGTTTGTAAATCAGCGCTAAGTAAATTTAAGTGGCTGCGTGCAGTTTTAAAGGTATTATTGAATGCTGTTAACTGTTGATCGTAATCGCTAAGTTGCTCTGCAGGTTTTATTTCACTAAGCGCATTGTAGGCAATTTTATATTCTTTAATCGCCGCAGTTAGCTCAGGCAACTTAGCAACTTGTGAGAATAATTGCTCAAGCTTATTAATCACTTGTTTTGATTGCTGATCAGCCACCAGTTCCGTTTTATCTAGCGTGTCTTTCGCTTGCGCTACTTTTGCATTAAGCCAATCTTGCTGAATTTGCTCTGGCGTTTCTAAGCCTAACTGTAATGCATTCTCAATTTCTTCACTTAATGCTTCTAACGTAGCTAACGCTAACACTTGGCGCTGTTGCTGAGCTAAACGTTGCTGCTCTATTTCGTGCTGCGCTTTTAGTATGGCAATGTGGGCATCAAGCTTATCGGTAATTGAAATATACTTAGCATCAAGGGTTTTTACATGTTCTTCACTTAGCCATTTTAATTCTAGAGCTTGCCATTGTGCCATGAGCTCTGCGGCTTGTGGGTCAACAATGGCGTAGTCATTTTTATCACGCAATGCATTAAGCTTGGCTAAAATAACACGGGTTGCGTTTTCAACTTGCGATGGCATTTCAAGTGCTAAACGCTCGTTTTCAAGATGACTTTCAAGCGCTACTTTAGCTTCACCTTGAGCATGCTTTAACAGTGCTTTAGTTAACTGCTGAGTAATCACTAAATCAACTAACTGCTGTTGCAGCTCTTCATTGGCTTCTTTAAAGGCTTTTTCAATCAGTTTAGGGTTTGCTAGGCGTTTTAAGAGCTTAACTCTCACTTGCAATTCTTTTTCTGCAAATGCTAGTTTTTCAAGGGTTTTAACCGGTGCAAAGCGTTCAATATACTCATTTTTAATCTGTGCCGATAAGCTACTTTCACTGTTTAATACAGCAGACGAAATTTGTTGCTCAGCCACATCTTTTAATGCCTGATCTTGCTTGTAAGCTTTCCACCAAAGCGGTAAATCGTTTACTTTTTGCAGTGCTTTACGACGAATTTCAGCTGATGAGTCTTCAAGCGCTAAGGTGCTTAAAATTGTTACGTCGCGTGCTACATCAAGTTTTTCAATCGCATCTAAACGAACTTGTTGCTTCGGGTGTTTCCATTTTGGTGTAAAAAGGTTTTTAAAGATCATTTTCACTGAACCTAGCTATTTCGTTATCTGATTTAAATTCTTTTTGTAGTTGCGCTTTGGTTTTTTGGATCATTTCTCCATCTGCACCAATGGTAAACTGCTCGTTTGATTGTGCTACTTTTGCTTGATACAACATCACAAGTTGGACTGTTTGTTGTTTTTGTTCATCTGATAAAGGTGTGCCATCTGGCCACTTTCCTGTTGATGCGCCATATTGTAGGCGCTCAAATAATTCTGGAGTAATATTCTGTACTAAGTTGTCAATATTCATGTCATTTTTTCTTTTTCAGAGTCACTAAAATAATACGGTTAATAAGGTACCAAATACAGCCAATGCCTATAGCTGAGGTATACGCATACCACTGAAGTGTTTTTTCTTGAGGTTGTAGGAAGTACAAACAAAAGAAGCCACCTAAAAATAAGATCAGCGCTAAAAAGGAGTGGTTCATAAACATTTGCTGCTTTTTAATTCGCTGCTCACGTTGAAGTTGTTGAACTTGTTCGGCATTTAATTCAGCAACGTTACTTTGGCAATGTGGACACTGCGGATGTTTATCTGAAATTGATTTTGCACATTTGGGGCAACGAATAATCGCCATACATCTCTCTCCATACTACGCATAAAAAAAGCGCCTTTCGGCGCTTTTCATTGTACTTGTTTTATTGCTCTTTGTCTTTTTTGAATTTAACCCAATAGTTCATATTAGGTTATTAGGGTCTGTTTATTCAGCGTCTTTAGATTGCTTCTCAAGACGCTTTTCCCAGAAGGTAGCATTTTTAATCCCTAATTTAACGGGATCAAACGTGATTTCTCCACCTTTCTTCTTCTGGTCTTCATAATCACTCAAACATGTTAAGGCCGGTTTAGCGACAAAGAAAATAGCTAATATACCCAATATGTTTATCCACGCCATTAAGCCAACGCCTATGTCGCCAATAGTCCAAATATAACCTGAGCTATTAACCATGCCGTAAGCTACCATAAACATAATGACAAGTTTTACAGCTACAAGCGGAATACTTCCTTTAAAGTAGCGGTTTAGGTACGCAATATTCGTCTCCGCAATGAAGTAGTAAGCCAGTATGGTAGTAAAAGCAAAGAAAAATAAGGCGATGCCTACAAACGCTTCCCCAAAGCCACCAAATACACTAAACAACGCCATTTGGGTGAACGCTGCTGAGCCCACTTCAGTTGCTGCATCAACGTTTTGTACAATGAATTGACCCGCAGGTAATTCACCAACAATGTTGTATTGCTGCGTTATTAAAATCATTAATGCCGTTGCTGTACATACAAAAAGTGTATCAACATAAACAGAAAAAGCTTGCACTAAACCTTGCTGTGCAGGGTGATCAACCTCTGCCGCCGCAGCAGCATGAGGGCCTGTACCTTGACCCGCCTCATTTGAGTATATTCCACGCTTAACACCCCAGCCAATTGCGGCACCAAAACCTGCTTGAGCTGTAAATGCATCACCAATGATGAGCGAGAAAATACCTGGTATTTTGTCTAAGTTTATAAATACCACAATTAAGGCCAGTACGATGTAACCAAGCGCCATAAATGGCACAACAATTTGCGTAAAGTTAGCAATGCGCTTTATACCACCAAAAATAATAAACGCTAAAACAATAAGAATAATAGCCAACGCAACGAGTTTAAAGCTGCCTACGTCACCAAAACTTGTAGAGACCATAGTGCCATCACCAAATACTTGAGTGAATGCATTACCTACAGCGTTTGCTTGTACGCCTGGTAAGAAAACCCCACAGGCTATAATTGCCGATACAGCAAATAAAACAGCCAGCCACTTTTGCCCCAAACAACGGTCAAAATAATAGGCTGGACCACCGCGGTATTGGCCGTCTTCTTCTAATTTATAAATTTGACCTAATGTTGATTCTGCGTATGCAGTGCTTGCACCTAAAAAAGCAACAACCCACATCCAAAAAATAGCGCCCGGGCCACCAAAACCAATTGCGGCTGCAACACCGGCAATATTACCAACCCCTACTCGGCCAGATAACGAGACCGCAAGGGCTTGAAAAGACGAGATCCCTTTTTCTGAAGTGTTAGGGCTAAATAATAGCTTGCACATTTCTTTAAAATGTCTAACTTGAGCAAATCGAGTTAGCACTGAGTAAAATAAGCCTGCGCCAAGGCATAAATAGATGAGTGCATTACTCCAAACAACATCATTAACGGCGCTTACAAAAGCTTCCATGAACATCCTCACAGTTATATTTATTATTAATTACCATACTCTGCTATTCAGAATACCTGTCATAAGCTTTACGAAATAAGGGGTTAATCTTTTCCGTCTTTCTTATTGTTTAATTTATATTAACTTAAGTGCCCAACCTTGTTAACAGTTAATTTTCAAAACAACTCACTATAGACTTGTCGATGACGTTTTACGCAGTGCAGGTTGATATAGACCATACGGTATTAAATCTGCCGAGAAGGTGTATTGGAATGTTTTGGTGCTGTGGTGGGTAAATGAATTTTATTTTCTGGTACGGCCGGTTTAGCTTAAAATAAAAAGGGCATCAAAATTATTGATACCCTTTAAAACAAGCGTTTTATCTTAAGTTGTCTACAACATTAACAATGGCTGCTAAAGTGTCTTGACCAAATTGATATGAACGACGATCTGACCAGCCGTAATCTGGATCTGGTAAGTCATTATTATCTTTAAATGGCATTTCAACGGTGTAAGTTAGTGCTTTAAATTCTTCAGCGGTCGCTGATGAGCCTACTGTTAAATTAGCTTGACCTGGTTCGTCTTTATCGTAGCCATGCGTATCTTGAAACTCTGGAGTAATAGTTAAAAGCGCGGCTTTAAAGCTGTCTTCAAGGCCTTTTAGGCGTGCATCATAGCTTGGTATGCCTTCACTACCGGCAACAAAGTTATATGGAATGGCTTCATCCCCGTGAATGTCAAGGTGCATATCTAAGCCTGCTTCTCGCATTTTATTAAGCACCAAGTAAACTTCAGGGCTGTTTTCCATGCTTGGCGTTTGCCATTCACGATTTAGGTTAACCCCTTTAGCATTGGTACGTAAGTGACCACGTGCACTACCATCTGGATTCATATTTGGTACTACATAGAATACCGCTTTTGATAGTAAGGCTGCAGCATGTGGGTCTTCATCATCAAGTAGCTTGTGTAATAAGCCTTCTACAAACCACTCTGCCATAGTTTCACCCGGGTGTTGGCGAGCCGTAACCCAGATGATTTTTTTATCTGCACTTGGCTGACCAATTTTAAGCACGCTCATATCACGCCCATCTAGGGTTTGACCTAGCGTCTCTAACTGACAAAGCTCTTGGCTTTGTGCCCATGATAATAAGTCTAAATGGCGGTCGTAGCTGTATGGAGCGAAATAGGCAAAGTAAACGCTGCTGCACTCAGGCTCAAGCTCAAATGTTAGTGTGCCATTTTCATACGAAGACGGTACACGAAACCATGTTTGACGGTCGTATGAGGCAACAGCTTGGTAGTCGACCCAACCATCTGGGTATGCAGAATTATCAAGATTATTAATATTTAACTGATGTAGTTGATAAGGCGTTGTTTCAAGACGAAAGTGAAACCACTGATAAAACTCAGACTGATAATCTTTATTAATTTCCAACTGAATATTTAACGGATCGGTGGCTTCAATAACTTTAATATTACCACTGTCAAAATTGCTACTGATTTTCATTACAACAAACCTATTAGTTAACTGTGTGTCTTGACTAAAGGATTTAGCCAAGGGGTAAGTACGTGTTAATGCACTTTAAACGCCTATTACTACGTACTCAATTTAATAAAGCGTACCATAACCACTACACTTTAAAAATCTTCAGACCTAAAAAAGCCAGCAAGTGCTGGCTTTTTTTAATTGCTCAAGTGTTTATCGAGGTAAACTTGGGAATGAGACTTCTGCCATATCGCGCATACAGCGAACTACCTGACAGCTATAACCAAACTCATTATCGTACCATACGTAAAGTACAACACGGTTTTCATCAACAATCGTTGCTTGAGAATCAACAACACCTGCGTAACGGCTACCCACTAAATCGGTAGACACGATTTCAGTTGATGCTGTGTAATCGATTTGATCACGTAGGTCTGAGTGAAGTGCTGTTTCACGTAAAAACGCATTAAGTTCTTCAACCGTCGTGCTCTTTTCAAGATTCAAGTTTAAGATAGCTAACGATACGTTTGGTGTAGGTACACGAATTGCGTTACCTGTTAGTTTACCTTCAAGCTCTGGTAATGCTTTAGATACCGCTTTAGCTGCACCTGTTTCAGTGATAACCATGTTAAGTGCCGCAGCACGACCACGACGTTCTGCTTTGTGGTAGTTATCAATTAAGTTTTGGTCATTAGTGTATGAGTGAACTGTTTCAACGTGACCATTCTTAATACCAAACTGATCGTTTAATGCTTTCAATGTTGGTGTTATTGCATTAGTTGTACAACTTGCAGCACATACAATTTTATCTTCAGGTAAAATATCTTGGTTATTTACACCGTAAACGATATTTTTAATGTTGCCCTTAGCTGGCGCTGTTAATAATACTTTTGCAGCACCTTTAGATTCTAAGTGTTGACCAAGGCCAGCTTCATCTTTCCAAATACCTGTGTTATCAACAACAAGTGCGTTTTCGATACCGTAGGCGCTGTAATCAACTTCGCTTGGCGAATTAGCGTAGATAACTTGAATGTAGCTACCATTAGCTTTAATAGCATTACGTTCTTTATCAATGGTAATTGAACCATTAAACGGACCATGGATAGAATCACGACGCAATAAGCTTGCACGTTTTTCTAAATCGCCGTCTTTACCACCACGCACAACAATAGCGCGTAGGTTTAAGTCGGCGTATGGGCCTGACTTTTCAATTAGCAAACGTGCTAATAAGCGGCCGATACGACCAAAGCCGTAAAGTACTACGTCACGTGGCGCTTTAGGCTCAGAATTAACAATTTCAGCTAGCTCGTCTTTAACAAACTCTTCTACTGAACGGCCATTCGCAGCATCTGTGTATAAATAGCTGTATGCTAATTTACCAATATCGATACGGGCAGAATTTAATTCCATTTTGCTGATAGCTTCTAAGAATGGGAAGCTTTCACGTAGGCGAAGTTTAGTTCCTTCAAACTGGGCTACTGATTTATGAGACTTAATAATATCAATAGTGCTTGAGTTTACTAATGGACGGCCGTAAACAGCGATTTCAATACCACGATTACGGTACAATTTACCAATAATTGGTTGCATGCTTTCAGCGTAATCTTGACGTTCTTGCCAGCTACTTGTGTATTCTAACTCGTGAGATGAGGTCATTTTTTTTACCTAATTAAACAATTTTGAACGGATAGCCTAAGAATGTATCGAATTTTGAGAGCAACACATTCCTTCGGGCAGGTCTATTCTAATTTAATCTCATTTTATTCTCTACTGTTAGAGACTAAAGTTTAGGCTAGAATAATATTATATGAGGGTCTGTTGACCTTTGCGGATTAAAATTTGTTCAAACTAGGGGCAGTTTAATCGCGGCGCGAGGTTTGTAACCTAGTGGGCTAAGTCAAAACCGAGCAACAAAGAGTAAATCGCCCCTAGGCTGAACCCTTCGGGCAGCGCCTGTTTGGCATTGATGCTGCGTTATCGCCTATTTATGGGGAATAACCACACCACATAGGCTCTACCTTGCCTCTATACCAAACAGACTGCTGCAAATTCAACCTTGAAAGGTCAACAGACCCTAATAAATTGAGAGGCTCGGATGGCTTTTAAGCACATAACCCTCACTTTTGCATTGTTGCTTGCAGGATGTGAAGAATCTTTTACCGTTGAAGATATTTGTGTGCAATCACCCGCCATGTGCAATGATCTTAACCACGATAGCCACTGTAAGGCACTGCGAGAGCGTACTATTTTTTCTCGCTACCGCGAATCCTTACAACCAGCCGATGAGAACAAATATCAACTACTCAAAGCGTTTGAGCATTACAACCAATGTATTGGCTTAGCCGCTAATATTCAGCATATAAAACTAAAAGGTAAAACTACCGCCCGTCGACGAGCCTACCTCACCAGTAATAGAGAAATGGCACGTATTTATCAGCAAACACAAGCAACCACTCACCCTGGCCTACTCTATTACCATTGGTCAAGAAACAATGATGAAACGGCACTCACCCGGCTACTTGCTCTAGAAAATACCCCCGAGGTGGAAACAAGTGCTGAAATGCAATTTTATTTAGCGTCTTATTACATTAAAGTTGATGAGCAAAAAGCAATTGATTTTTTATACAACACATTGGCATTAAATCAAGCTAAGCAAATACCTGATCCAGAAATTTACACCTCTTTAATTAGTCTTTTTTACAAGCACCACCAATATAAGCACGCGTACATTTTTGCCAAAATAGCAGAGCTTTCTGGAATAAAAAATATCGATATATTATTAATTGAACAGCAGTTAATAGCACAAGGAAAGAATTTAGAGAGTTTAGATGCCCTCGCGGAGCAAACATTACATCAAATAAGCCAAGGAAAATTTATTTCTCCCCGGAAATAATACAACAGATACAAAAAAGGCAGCTTGCGCTGCCTTTTTGTTTATTTTTTGCTTGTGCCTACTTCGACACGGGTCTTTAACTTTTGCCCCGGCCTAAAAGTAACTACGCGACGCGCTGAAATTGGAATATCTTCTCCCGTTTTCGGATTACGTCCCGGTCTTTCTTTCTTATCTCGAAGATCAAAGTTACCAAATCCAGAGAGCTTAATCTGCTCGCCTTTTTCAAGCGCTGAGCGGATTTCTTCAAAAAACGCTTCAACTAAATCTTTGGCATCTTTTTTATTGATCCCGAGCTTTTCAAATAGGTGTTCAGCTATGTCGGCTTTAGTAAGCGCCATATCTAGTCCCTCAACGATGCATTAAACTGTTCGGCCAGTGCGGCCACCACGTTATCAACTACCTGATTGATATCTTTCTCTTCGAGTGTTCTATCAACCGCCTGCAGTGTTAGAGCAATCGCCAAACTCTTATAATTTGGCTCAATACCTTTGCCCTTATACACATCGAATAAGTTTAGGTCAACCAATTGATTTCCGCCAACTTTTCCGATGACGTTTAAAATATCACCAATTTTAACGCTGTCTTGTACTAAAATCGCGATGTCGCGGCGATTTGATGGGAATTTAGACACCCCTACAGCTTGAGGTAAATTTCTTTTTTCTAATGCCGACATTTCAATTTCAAACACAAAAGTAGCATTGTTGATATCTAACGATTTTTGCGCTTGAGGATGTAATGCACCAAAGAAACCTACTTTTTTACCATCAACATAAATAACGGCAGACTGGCCAGGATGAAGACCATCAGATTGCTCAGCTTTAATTTCAAAGCGGCTAACATCGTTGGTAATTGCAAGTAATGCTTCAACATCCCCTTTTAGGTCATAAAAATCAACGTTACGTTTTTCTTCAACCCAATGCTCACCATGAACCAAACCAGTAATAACGCCACCAATAACAGGCACTTGGTATACACCATTTTCAGCATTTACATCACTGATAAACTTAAGGCCGTGTTCAAATAAGCGAATACGAGGTTGTTGGCGGTTTTGGTTATACGCAACAGATGAAAGCAACCCTGGCATTAAACTTACACGCATCGCTGACATTTCAATTGAAATTGGGTGCGGCAATACCAATGCATTACACTCAGGGTGTAAAATAGCTTGCGCTTTAGGGTCAACAAAACTGTAAGTAATGGCTTCTTGATAGCCACGTGTTACTAGCGCATTACGAAAACGGCTCAGGGCAACAGTTGACTCATCATGCGTGGTCATTTTCAGTTTTGCAGTTGGTGCAACATTAGGAATGCTGTTATAACCGTATACACGTGCAACTTCTTCAATTAAATCTTCTTCGATACGAATATCAAAACGGTAGCTTGGTACATCAGCACTCCAGCTATCATTGTCAAATTTAACATCAAGTCCTAAACGCGTCAGAATATCGGTTACTTTCGCATCTTCAATATGATGACCAATAACGCGGTCTAAACGTGAACGACGTAAACGTACTTCAGTTACTTTTGGTAACTTATCAGCAGCCACAGCTTCAACAACAGGACCCGCTTCACCACCAACAATTTCAAGCAGTAACGCTGTAGCGCGCTCCATTGCATCATGTTGTAGAGCAAAGTCTACACCACGCTCATAGCGATGAGATGCATCGGTGTGTAAACCGTAGCTACGTGCTTGACCAGCAATGGCAACAGGGTTAAAGAATGCGCTTTCTAACAGAATATCAGCTGTTTTTTCAGTAACGCCAGATTGCTCACCACCAAAAATACCAGCAATGGCTAGCGCTTTATGATGATCGGCAATCACTAATGTCGATTCATTTAACTTTGCAGTGTTACCATCAAGTAAAACTAATTCTTCACCTGCGTTTGCACTACGTACTTTAATTCCACCCTCAATCGCATTTAAATCAAATGCATGCATTGGGTGACCAAGCTCTAATAACACAAAGTTAGTCACATCAACTACCGGGTCGATTGAACGCACACCACTACGGCGTAGCTTTTCAACCATCCATAGAGGTGTTTCAGCATTAAGGTTAATGCCTTTGATAACACGCCCTAAATAACGAGGACAAGCTTCATCGTTAACCAACTCTATTGATACTTTATCTTCAATTGTCGGTGCTACCGCTGGAATACTTAATGTATTAACATCAATGCTGTTCAGCACGCCAACTTCACGAGCAAGGCCTTTAATACCTAAACAGTCACCACGGTTAGGGGTTAAATCTACATCTATGATGTTGTCATCTAATCCTAAGTATTCGCGTAAATCTGTGCCAATCGGCGCGTCAAGCGGCAATTCCATAATGCCATCGCCCTCTTCGCTAATGCCTAGCTCATCAAACGCACACAACATGCCGTATGATGGTTGACCACGAAGTTTGGCCTTTTTAATTTTAAAATCACCTGGTAATACTGCACCAACAGTGGCAACAGCAACTTTAATACCTTGGCGGCAATTTGGTGCACCACAAACAATATCAAGCAGTTCATCACCACCAACATTAATTTTTGTTACACGTAGTTTATCTGCATCAGGGTGCTGGCCACATTCAACCACCTCACCTACAACAACACCATTAAATTTGGCTGCTGCCGGCTCTACGCCATCTACTTCTAAACCAGCCATTGAAAGCTGTTCCGAAAGAGCTTGCGTATCAATTGCAGGATTTACCCACTCTCTTAACCACTTTTCACTAAATTTCATTTTATTTCTTCACTCTTAACGGAACTGGTTTAGGAATTTTAAGTCGTTTTCGAAAAACGCACGTAAATCGTTTACGCCGTAGCGCAACATAGTTAAGCGCTCTACACCCATACCAAAAGCAAAACCGGTGTATTTTTCAGGATCGATACCAACAGACTTAAGTACGTTAGGGTGAACCATGCCACAGCCTAATACTTCTAACCATTTACCATCTTTACCCATTACATCAACTTCAGCTGAGGGCTCTGTAAATGGGAAGAATGAAGGACGGAAACGAATTTCCATATCTTCTTCAAAAAAGTTACGTAAGAAGTCATGTAAAATACCTTTGAGCTCAGTAAAGCTAACGTCCGTATCGACCATTAAACCTTCCACCTGATGGAACATAGGTGTATGTGTTTGGTCGTAGTCATTACGATATACACGCCCTGGTGAAATTATACGAAGCGGCGGCTGCTCTGTTTCCATGGTACGAATTTGCACACCACTGGTTTGAGTACGCAACACCAACTTAGGATTAAAGTAAAAGGTATCGTGGTCGGCGCGAGCAGGATGGTGCTCAGGAATATTTAGGGCATCAAAGTTATGAAAATCATCTTCAACTTCAGGGCCTGATTTAACTTCAAAGCCTAGTTCACCAAAAAAGCTTTCAATACGCTCAATTGTACGTGTTACTGGGTGAAGGCCACCAGAAGGCATAACACGCCCTGGTAAAGTTACATCGATAGTTTCAGCAGCTAGTTTTTCTTCTAGTGCTTTACTCGCTAAAAGCTCACGCTTGTCATTAATTGCGCTTTGCACATCTTGCTTAGCTTGATTGATTACCTGGCCTGCTTCTTTGCGTTCTTCAGGAGCAATTTTACCCAGTGTTTTAAGTAAGCTGGTGATCTCGCCTTTTTTACCAAGGTAGTTAACCCTGATCTCTTCTAGTTGCGCGATTTCACTGGCACTGGCAACTGCCTCAAGTGCTTGCGCTAATATATTTTCTAAGTTCATTCGATACCTGATCTTTCAAAGAAGGTGATTACAATTTAGTTAGCTAATGATAACTGAAAGCGGGGTCTAGATTCTAGACCTACTACAGCTTTAGCGTTGATTTTATGAAAGGAATAGTTAATTTTCGCTGTGCAGCCATGGATGCGTGATCTAATTTGTCTAATACATCCAATAATGCGCGCATATCACGACTTAAACGGGTTAATAAAAACCGCGCGCATTCGTCACTCAGTTCAAGACCGCGCATGTTTGCCCGCTTTACTAGCGCTTGTGCTTTATCATCATCACTCATGGAGCGAATTTGAAAGGTGGTACCCCACTTCAAGCGTGATTCTAAATCGGGCAAGCTAATATTAAGCATATTTGGCAGTAAATCAGCAGTTACTACCAGCATTTTATTAGGCTCATTAAAGCGGTTGAAGAAATTAAATAACGCTTTTTCCCATGCATCATTACCCGCCACTAAGTGAACATCATCAATACATAATACATCTAGCGCCTCAAGACCATCTAAAACCATCGGGCCAAAATGTAGAACTTCTCGCATTGATAGCAGCATATTCGATAAGCCGCGCTCCTGGGCTTGAATACAGGTGGCGTATAACAAATGGGATTTACCTGAGTCTCCTAAGCCACACAAATAAGTATACTGAAAAGCTTGAGATAGCTTAGAAAAGCTATCTTTAAGGTGGTTAACCTCTAATGAGTCTTCTCCCCCAAAATAAGAGGCAAATGTTTCATCATCAGGTAAAGTAACCGGTAGCGCCATTTGCATTGGCTCTTGAGTTAGCATTAGTTTTCAACCCATTGATACTCTAGGCTTTGCTTATCAACTATGTGATAAAAAGCACGGGGGTCGACATAATCTTTAAAGGCATTATCAAGACCAAGGGCTTTTTTAAGATCGTTTACAGTGCCGGTATGATCTAGCTTAAATTCAACAGAATCGGGAGTTTTACGTATAATAACCGTTTGGGTGACAACACTTAGGTTGAGTAGACGGCGCTTTGCCAACTCTATATCCACAAAATTACCTGTCCCTTTTAAGGTCAAATTGGCAGTACGTTGCTCATAATACGCATTCGGATCGATCGCATATTCGCCAGCTAAACCTTGCGCTAAATCATCAATCATTTGCGCAACGATTTGCTGTCTATAGCCAATAATTCGGTTAGATTCAAACATTTCGTCATTAGTAAAACGCCAATCTAATACCCAATTATCGGAGTTAAACTCTTGATACATTCTAGCAGTAATACTGCGCTCAGCACTGTAACGTTTAGATGCCTCTTCTACTGGTTCAGAAAAGTTCCCCCAAACCTCAGGGACACCAACAAGGCGTCTATCCTGTAAATCAAGCAAAGGCACAACGACAGGTAATCCACGACGGCTTGCCTTATCATAAATGAGCTGCTCTAACTGTGGGTAACTTTCTTGAGTTACTAGCTCTCGTTGCCTGTTATCTTCAATCCCTAACCAGATTGCAACCAGTGGTCGTTGCATTCCCCATAATGGCAAATTAAGCTCTTTGATTAGTGCATCGATTTTTCGTGCTTCAAACTTAACTAATAATTTAAGCTCTCCGGGGATACGCTCATCATATTCAAATTTCAGCATATAATCGGATATATCTTTAGTGCGTTGCTTAGCGACTCGATTTTCATCTGCGCTTTTGTCACCACTCACTTTTACTAATACGTTAAGCAACGCTTTGCGGCTAGCGTCTAAACGAGTATCACGAGATTTATCTTCTACGACCAAAATATCTTGATATAGATCAGTTACTTCAACTGCTGATACAGAAACACAAAAGAAAATGGATAAGGCGCTAATTAATAATCTATACACAGGCAAATCATTCATGGTTTTAAACTGTTTTGATCCTAAATCAAAGCCAGTAACAAAGCAAAATTATATTTTTCTCAGTCACTAACGCCATTAAGCTCGCTTTAATGATCATAAAAAAACCTCAAAGTAAATACCGACTAATTGGAGTCGGTGCGCTACTTAGTTGCGACAACGCAGTAGAATATTGCGGCAAAACAGCGTGAGAGTCATACTAAAGACATGGAGGTGGCTTTAGGCTGTTATTCTTTTCCTTTTAACCTGTTACCTGTTACCTTTTACCTTTGTTTTTCACTTTCCTGCAGACGTAAAAAAGCCCGACTCTTTCGAATCGGGCTTTCTCTTATTTGGAGCCTGGTAATGACCTACTTTCACATAACAAATGCTACACTATCATCGGCGCTGTTTCGTTTC